>JADFXG010000038.1 GCA_015233895.1 Nitrospirota bacterium
TTTCTTTTGTGGCTTCTTCATTTGGTATCCTATGGGCTATTACTTCTTTATAAAGTATGTCTTCTTGTTCTCTCATAACTTTTACAAAATCTTTGGCGTCTTTTTCTGCAAAACTTAGATTTCTGATGAATTGAATGCGGCTGTTACAGGCGGGGTTGTCGTTCTAATACCTGCTTATAATCCTGATGATAAGCTTTTAAGTGTCGTAACTGAGCTTGTGGCTTTTGGTTTTGAGCACCTGATTGTTGTTGATGACGGCAGCAGCCCTGAGTGTGCCGGTGTTTTTGCTAGATTAATGAATATCCAACAATGCCATCTGTTAAGACACGCAAAAAACCTCGGAAAAGGACGTGCCCTTAAAACCGGTTTTAATTATTTTTGCCTGAATTACCCTGATTCAGTCGGCATCGTTACAGCAGATGCCGACGGCCAGCATCTGCCAGCAGATATTGCCCGCGTAAGCACATCTCTTTGTACGCACAAAAATAAGCTGATTCTTGGTGCAAGGACATTTACAAAAGACATACCTTTCAGAAGCTACATGGGTAACGTCATAACACGATATGTGTTTTGGCTGCTTATAGGCAAAAAATTTTCCGACACTCAAACCGGTCTCAGGGGAATTCCACAGGAAATGGTTAAGAACATTTTAGACCTTGGCGGTGAAAGATACGAATACGAGGTCAACATGCTTATATACACCAAAGTTAGCCATGTGCCTATAGTTGAAGAGCCTATCTCTGCCGTGTATATTGAAAATAACAAATCATCACATTTTAATCCGCTTTATGATTCGATGAAAATCTATTTTTTGTTGATAAGATTTGTTTTTTCATCGCTTTTTGCGAGTTTATTGGATTTTCTTTTATTTACAATAATGTACAAAGTATCCTCAAGCATTTTAGTAAGTTTTTGGACGGCAAGATTTTCAGCAGGTACTGTTAACTTCTTTATTAATAAGCAGATAGTCTTTAAAAACAGCAGCTCTGCAGCGGTTACTTTGATAAAATATATCACACTGACTATTTCTCTCGGAACTGTTTCATTTTTACTGATTAAATTTCTGGCAAATAATTTAGGAATTAACGTGTTTATTGCCAAAGTGACTGTTGAGGTTGTTTTGTTTCTCATAAGTTTCTCTGCGCAACGGGATTTTATTTTTTATGATGAGAAGGATGTCTAATGATCATTATTTTGCAAAAATATAGTCAAAGGGGGTAAATATGAAAAAAGCAATTTCAGCGCTTGTTTTGGTTTTGACACTGTTTGGATGTGCAGCTACAGTGTCTGTGCCTGGTCCTCCTGTGGTAGAACCATATCCTGTATTGCCACCTCCACCGCCTGGACCTCCACCGTGGCATGCTCCGGCACCAGCGCCAGCACCACCTATAGCGCCAGCACCGCCTCCACCCGGGTGGTAAGATGTAATGAACCATTGTACATCCGGCACTCAGACGGATAAGCAGAAGCTAAGAGGCGTTTACTATGCACTTTTACTTTTCAGCGCCTTTTTGCTTCGCTCCGTGCTGGCTGTTTTGGTTGAAGGATACCCAAATGATATAGCCTGCTTTAAGGGCTGGGCTATACATAGCTCAAGTGCTGGTCTGGCCGGTTTCTACTCAGGAAAGGTGTTTGCCGATTACCCGCCCGGATACATTTATATACTGTATGTGATTGGAAAGATTCGCACAGTTTTTTCACTTAACTACGACTCCGCATGGTTTCTGTATCTTGTCAAACTGCCTCAGTTAATATCGGATATCGTTTTAACTCACATTATTTTTGTTACATCAAAAAAGCATCTGCCTTTAAAGTTCTCGTATGCTTTGGCTGTCTTTTATGCCTTTAATCCTGCTATTGTTATTAATTCCGCTCCATGGGGACAGGTGGATAGTTTCTACACTCTTACTGTTGTAATTTTTGTTATATTGGCAATTCAAAAAAGGCTTATTCCGGCATCTCTTGCATTTGCCTTTTCGGTGCTTGTAAAACCTCAGGCTCTTATGTTTGCTCCGATTTGGCTGTTTGTTCACCTAAATAAATCAGTCAAAATAAGAACACTCACCCTTAACACAGTGTATGCTTTAGCATTTTTTGCCGCCCTTGTCATTCCGTTTTCCCTGCATAAGGAACCACTGTGGATAGTTCATCATTATGCGGAGACTCTGTCATCGTATCCATATGCCACATTTAACGCTTTTAACCTGTTTGCGCTGGCTGGCGGAAATCTTGCTCCTGTAACAGAGAGGTTTTTTCTCCTCACATATAACGCGTGGGGACTCATGTTTATTGCCTTAACTGTAGTTTTTGCATTTTTTATCTACACTAAAAGGAGAGACTCTGGCACACTCATTTACTGTGCATTGTTAATAGTATCATCAATGTACGTGCTTGGCCCTAAAATGCACGAAAGATACCTGTACCCTGCACTTGCTCTTGCTCTCCTTACATATATCTATTTAAAAGACAGAAAATTCCTGTTTGTTTTTGCCGGATTCAGTGTCACATTATTTATTAATGAAGCATATGTGCTTGATTATGGCATAAGGAAGATATTTTTTATTCCGACAGATAATCCGGTTCTGTTGATAGTTTCAGCAGCAAATGTCCTCCTGCTTATGTATTTATTTAAAATCGGTTATGGGTTAACAAAAGTGCAAACAGTCGAGAAATCAGATAATATACCGTTTTATGTGCCCGTTGAAGAACAATACAACGGATTTACAAAGAATGACTACATTTTATCCGGTATTCTGGTTTTGGTTAACGCTGTCTTACTTATTTATAACCTTGGCACACTTTCATCTCCAGAGACGTACTGGAAACCAAAGGCTGCCGGTGAAGGGGTGTATTTTGATTTTGGAGGTAAAAAGGAAATTGCTAAAACATGTTTTTTCTCAGGGCTTGGTGATGGTAAATATACACTTAAACACTCAGACGATTTCACTGTGTGGCATGATGCTGCAAAATTAGAACAAAAGGCGGTCTTTGAATGGCGCTGCACAGACACACATGTTAAGGCAAGGTACATGATGCTTACAGTAAATAATCCCGGCGCAGAGCTTTATGAAATAGCATTTGTAAGTTTAACAACCGGTAAGGTAATCCCATTTAAAAACGTAATACCTTTTAAGTCCAATTCTGAGTCATCCGGCACTGCCTTAAAAATTACTGACGAACAGGGTACGGTTCCTCAGATGCCATCATTTTTTAACAGCACATATTTTGATGAAATCTATCACGCAAGAACCGGCTATGAGCACCTGCACGGCATTAACTACTATGAAACCACACATCCTCCGCTTGGTAAACTGTTTATCTCCCTAGGGATAATGATTTTTGGAATGAACCCGTTTGGATGGCGAATTGTTGGCGCCATTTTTGGCATTGCCACGGTGTTTGTCGTTTATGCCTTCGGTTTAAGGCTTTTTAAGAGCTCAAGATATGCCTTTATCTGCGCATTTCTAATGACCTTTGACTTTATGCACTTTGCTATGTCTCGCATTGCTACCATTGACGTCTATGCACTGTTTTTCATTGTTCTGATGTATTTCTTTATGTACATTTACATAACTGAGAGTTCCCGTACCGGTAAAAATTTGAGGATGCCACTTGCTTTAAGCGGATTGTCATTTGCTCTTGGGATTTCCGTTAAGTGGATTTGTGTTTATGCTGGCTCCGGGCTTTTCGTTTTGTCTTCGCTATTTTTGAAATATAAAAACTCTGGCATTAAAAACGGTATGATATTTAAAGCTATAGGTTTTGCGGCTCTGTTTTTCATAATAGTTCCCTTAATAATCTACACATTGAGTTATCTGCCGGTTAAGTCAGAGGGCAGAACGTGGCCGGCTACGGCAATTTTAAACCAAAAGGATATGTATGAGTATCACAAAAATCTGAAGGCAACGCATCCCTACTCATCGCAGTGGTACTCATGGCCGCTTATGGTGCGTCCGCTATGGGCATACTCCGGAGGGGATTATCTGCCAAAAGATGAAGTTAAAAGTATAACAATAATGGGTAATCCTGCCGTTTGGTGGCTCTTAATTCCGGCCTTTATCGTTATGCTTTCGATGGCTTATAAACAAAGTAGGTTTTCTCACGGCGTGATTGTTGTAACTGTGGGATTTTTAGCTGAGTACCTGCCATGGGTTATAGTTCCAAGGGTTACTTTTATTTATCATTTTTTTGCATCAATTCTGTTTTTAATCTTCGCTTTAACGTATGTAATCATGTGGTTAGAGGAGCAGTACTCCAGAAAATTCAAGCGTATCACCTATAGTTATCTTGTCTTAGTGTTTGTACTGTTTGCCATGTTTTATCCGGTACTTGCTGGGCTTACGGTAAAAAAAACATATATAAGCACATGGTTAAGATGGTTCAATAACTGGGTGTTTTTTAGTTAACCTACATAAATTATAAACGGGGGATTTATGAAAAAATCCATCCACAGATGACACAGATTTTACAGATAGTTGTTTCTTTCATCTGTGCCATCTTGCGGATTGTTTCTTATTATTTTAAAGATATTGGTTATTACTCAACTTTTCTCATCTCCGTACCACATTTACACTTGCCGGGCTTATCAGACACCGTGTTACATGTGCAATTATCAGTGCAACCACAAACGTACAGTCCCTTCAGGCTTACCCTTTTAACTGGCTTGCCACATCCGCACTTTGTAGGGTCGTCAGGGTTAAGCTTACATGTGCAACCCTTTCCGCATGTGCACAAAAGTGCTTCGTCACCTTCAATTTTCAGTATGTGCATAGCAACAGTCTTCTTGCCGCAAGCACATTTTCCGGGTTTTGTAAAAACTTTTTTACAAGCGCACTCATCTCCGCAGGAACAGACGTAAAGCACATTGGACGGGCCTTTGCTCTTTTTCTTTGCTCCTTCGGCCACAGTCAACCCTGCAATTAAAAGTACTACCAACATCAGTGCAGACATAACTACCGCTTTTCTCTTCATAAAACCCTCCTTAAAATTTTAGTTCAACAATCATGATTGTACCACAAACGCCAAATGAAAGGGTACGGTTTTGTGGAGAGAGTATTAGTTCATAATGCCGGCAATTTTCTTAGCTTCTGTAATGCGATCTAACATATCTTCTTTCAGTTTTTTCATTTTTTCAAAGTTTGCCCATGCTGTAAGCATTAGCCAGTTGATGGAATGCTCAACGGCATCCTCTGTCACCGAACGCCTTGCAAGGCGGTTTAGCAAATCCAAAGTGGAGGTTACTTGTATAAAGCCTGAGTTAGAAGCACTTATACCATTGTCTTCTCCGATTTGTTTAAAACCATCGTGTTTACTGTCCATTTTTGAGTACCCCCTTGTAAAATGATTACATGATTACATAAAGCTTACATTCTTTCAATATAAAAAGTCAACATATTTTTGTAGAAATCTTACATTTTTATGTTATACTTACCACGTGGTCGAAAAAAAAGAGCCAGTTGTCAGGGAAATACTTTCGACAAGAGTGCGTCCCGAGCTTATTAAAAAAATGAAATTCCTCTGTGTTGAGGAAAATAAACGTATGAATCAGTTGTTTGAAGAGGCTATTGAGCTGCTTCTTGTCGAATATAAGAAAAAAAAGGGCAGACTCTTTGATTAGTTATGTGTGTATAGTTTAGAACATTAAAAATGCTGAAAAAAATATCGATTCCGGTTGTTTTTTCATTAGTTTTATTTTTTCATGTCATCAAGCTGGATAAAATTCCTATAGGGCTTTTTGTAGATGAAACATCTATAGGCAACAACGCATATTTAATTGCAAAGTACGGATTTGATGAAAACAAAGTGCCATATCCTTTGTTTTTTAAGGCATTCGGCGAGTACAAAAATCCTCTGTACATATACGTAAATGCAATAGTGTTCAAAGTGCTGGGGTTTTCTGAGTTTAATCTTAGATTCACCAGTTTTCTGTTTTTTGCGTTATTTATAGTGGTGTTGTATTTTTTTATAAAACGGATTTTTCCTGATAATAAATATGTATGGCTTTATGCTCTCATAAGCGCCGGGACTCTCCCCTGGTTTTTCACTGTTTCAAGAATAGCATTTGAGGCTGTTTCACAATTAACTGTTGTGATACTTTTTTTGTTTTTTATTTATAGAACCTATGAAGAGGATTTTTCCACCTCCCCTTTTAACACTAAAAAGCTCTTTTTTGCAATTGCCTCAGGAGGGTTTCTGGGACTTTCCGTATATTCCTACACAAGCTCAAGGCTTTTAGCATTCCCCATGGCCATTGCAGTTGTTTTAATATACATACGAAGGAGATATTTTTTACGAAACATCTGTTTTATTCTCTCATTTATGGCATCGCTGATTCCGTATGCCGTCTTTGTACAAAAACACCCCGTAGCTCTTACTGTCAGATTTAAAGAAACCACTTATTTGTATGACCCTGCATTGTCTTATTTGGGAAAAGCACTGATCTTTGTCAAAAACTATATTTCCTACTTTACTCCACAGTATTTGCTAACCAAAGGTGATGCTAATCTCAGACTCGGAATCGGAAACTTTGGAGTTATATATGTAACGGTCTTTGGTCTTTTTATTTTTTGGGTATATCTTGCAGTAAGGAAAAGACACATCAAAGAAAACAAGTTTCTCAAATTGATTACAGCCTTTCTTGTCATATCCCCTGTGGCCGGCGCTATGACTTATGAGTGTCCACAGTCACTGAGGGGACAGCTTATCGGGCTTTTTTTGCTGATACTGTCAGCTTATGCCTTTGATGAGCTAAAAAACTATAAGTCAAGGAAATTGATAACCACTACTGTGTTTATCACTCTGATTGCACAGGCCACATTATTTATCACTCTGTACTTTTTCGTATATCCTCCTAAAACCGTTGAGGCTTTCATAGGCTATGGGTTTAAGTATGCCTTTAAAAAAGGAATAGACTATAATCCTAAAAAGTTAAATCTGGTTAATGATGAGTTTTTCACATACATTCGCTTTTATAAGTACGTACTTGAAAAAGAAGGCGGCTACTTCAATCCGGCACTATCTGATAAAACAAAAGGAACATGCTACTTATACTATGATAAAACCGAAAAGGCTGACCGTGCCCTCCCTCAGATATGTAAAGGAACAGAATATATTGACGACGGTATGAGCGGTTCGCGCTTCAGAGTCAGATGCTGCCAGAGCACAGAGTGAGGAAGTAGAGGCAAAGGAAAATAAGTAAGGGACAAAGATGTCAATTTAAAACAAGCAATAGAATATTTCATGAAGGCTCTTAAGATATATACCGAAAAAGATTACCCGACTGATTACAAACAAACGAAATCAAATCTTGATAAAGCACAAGGTATGTTGGGGCGTGAATAAATCTTTTAATCTGCTCGTCTGTTTAGCGGGCAGAGCTCGCTGTGAAACTTTTTAAGCGGCGGTACGCCGGTTAAAAAACTTAAAATCACTCTCACCCAAACAAGACATTAAACTAAACCACCCAAACGTTATCAACAAACTGAGGGGGCAAGGGGAAATTCCCCAAAGGGGAGACCCCTGATAATTAGGTAGGATAGGGTTTAAGGGGAAAGGGTAAAGCCCTTTCCCTTAGAATTTGTATATTATATACATCTTCATATATACTAAGACTTAGATTATGGAAAAGATAACTGTCATAGGAGCAGGAAGCTGGGGAACGGTGCTTGCCAATATGCTTGCGTTGAAGGGCCATACGGTTACGCTATGGGCTTATGAGGCTGAAACGGCTCAAGCCATATTAAAAACCGGTGTAAATGAAACCTTTATGCCGGAGCTTAAACTTTCGTTAAATGTAAAACCTACTAACGACATTAATGAGGCGGTTGATTCGGTAAAATATGTGATTTTTACCGTACCGTCACAATTTTTGCGTAAAGTCCTCAGTCTGCTAAAATCCAACTTACCGCAGGATGCAGTAGTTGTAACAGCTATAAAGGGAATTGAGAAAGTTACTCTTATGACAGCAAGCACTATAATAAGGGATTTCCTGCCTAATGAGGTCACGGCTTTGTCAGGTCCCAGTTTTGCAAGGGAGGTGGCGCTAAAAAAACCGGCAGCCGTCTCCCTTGGCGTTTTAAACGACAGTATTGGACGCACGTTGCAGGATATATTTAATACAGAATATTTTCGGGTTTATATAAATGACGACATCACAGGTGTAGAGCTGGGAGGCGCATTAAAAAACGTAATAGCCATAGCATCTGGCATATCGGACGGACTGTCTTTGGGATTTAACGCACGTGCTGCACTGATTACCAGAGGACTTTCTGAAATAGTCCGGCTGGGGGTTAAGATGGGAGCCCGTGAGCGCACGTTTTCCGGATTAAGCGGAATTGGCGATTTGGTTTTAACCTGCACTGGGACGCTTTCAAGAAACTACAGCGTAGGAAAGAAACTTGGAATGGGTATGACTCCGGATGAGATAGTTAAAAGCATGAAAGCAGTAGCTGAGGGTGTTGAGACCTCGCTATCAGCGTATGAATTGTCTGTCAAAAACGCCGTTGAGATGCCGATAGTTGAGCAAGTGTATAAGGTGATTCATCAGGGGAAAGACCCCGGCTTAGCCGTCAAGGAATTGATGTCCAGAGAGTTAAAACGGGAGTTTTAAGCTGCGGCGATGGACACAGAATCGCTAAAAAGTCTCTTAAACTCATTTAAAACCGGTATAGCCAGCCTTGATGATGTGCTTAAAACTCTTAAACACATGCCGTATGAGGATTTGGAATTTGCCCGAATTGATCACCACAGAGCGCTTATTTCAGGTATGGCAGAGGTAGTGTTTGGACAAAATAAAAAGACTGAGGACTCTATAGCCATTGCGCATAAGATTTATAAAGAAAACGGGAAAGTCCTGTTAACCCGCGTAAATGAGGATGTCTATAACGGGCTAAACATAGAGGGGGCCGCATACGACAAGGATGCCCGCGTTATTACGGCAAGCGTCAAAAACATTGAACAAACGGGTAAGGTGCTGATAATATCTGCCGGCACGGCAGACATACCTGTTGCTAAAGAGGCGGCACTTACGGCATCCTTTTTAGGGAGCGCTGTTGAGACACTGTTTGATGCAGGTGTAGCCGGGCTTCACAGAATACTAAAAAACATGAGGCTTTTTGACTCTGCAAACGCAATAGTTGTAATAGCCGGCATGGAGGGAGCGCTTCCCTCCGTAGTTGGCGCTCTTACCGACAAACCTATCATAGCTGTCCCAACATCCGTAGGATATGGCACATCGCTTGGCGGATTAACCGCCTTGTTTGCTATGTTGAACTCATGTGTTCCGGGCATAGCGGTTATGAATATAGATAATGGTTTTGGGGCAGGGTGTTTTGCACACAAAATCAACATGCTGTCAGTCAGGTAATAAATGAGCGCTGATAAATCCTTAAAACCTCAGCGTCTTACTGTGGACTTTACTGTTAAGGCGCTCCTAACTCAGCATATAATCAGCAAAGAGCAAGCTCAGACAATCTCCAAAGAGTATGAAATACGGCGGATGAGTCTCCAAAAAGTTCTTGACTCTGCTTTGGCAAGAAAATCCGGCAGCATACGAGAGATAGTCTCCCCTGCTGAGGTTATTGCCTCATACGAGCTTGAACTACTGGAAAGCCCCGGAAAACTGATTAATGAAGACATTATAACGGAGGCATTAGCTAAAGAAATCAAAATGCCTTACAAAAAGCTTGACCCCCTGAAACTTGACCTTGCAGTTGTAACCGGACATGTGCCCCGCCCATTTGCACTTAAATACACTCTGACCCCTATTGAGGAAACCGGAGACTCTGTTGTCATAGCTGTGGCTGATCCTTTTAACATGGAGGGGATAGACAGTTTAAAGCAGTTAAAAAAAATAAAACCTCAGCTAGTGCTGAGTTCCCGCACGGATATAATTAAAATAGTGCGGGAGTTTTTCGGGTTTCATTCATCGATAGCCGCAGCAAATGCCCAACTGAAACCGACCACTGATTTAGGCAACCTTGAGCAGTATGTTAAGATGAAAGGACATGGCGAAATAGAAGTGACTGATTCGCATGTGATTAACGCCGTTGAATATCTGATGCAGTATGCCTTTGATCAGAGGGCAAGCGATATACACATTGAACCCAAGCGGGATAAGTCAGTGGTGAGACTCCGCATAGACGGAGTTATGCACTATGTACACTCTATGCCAAAACCAGTTCATGCTCCTGTGACCTCCCGTCTTAAGATGATGTCAAGGATGGATATAACGGAACGCCGCCGCCCGCAAGACGGCAGAATTAAAACAACCTATAAAAACAAAGAGCTTGAACTCAGAGTTTCCACTCTCCCTGTGGCTTTTGGAGAGAAAATCGTAATAAGAATTTTTGACCCTGATGTGCTTATGCAAACTGTGGAAAATTTGGGTTTTTACCCGCGGGAGTATCAGCAGTTTAGTTCATTTCTGAACAGGCCTAACGGTATAATTATGGTAACAGGGCCAACAGGAAGCGGTAAGACCACCACCCTGTACTCCTCACTGAGGGCGTTGTCCTCACCGGAGGTTAACATCATAACCATAGAGGATCCGATAGAGATGGTTATTGAGGATTTTAACCAGGTGGGAGTGCAGGCAGGTATTGGGGTTACGTTTGCAAACATTTTACGCACTGTGCTTAGACAAGATCCGGACATTATAATGGTCGGTGAGATTAGAGATAAAGAGACCGCAGAAAATGCCATCCAGTCAGCTCTCACTGGCCATCTCGTACTTTCCACCCTTCACACAAACGATGCGCCATCAACAATAACCCGTCTGCTTGATTTAGGAATTCAGGCGTTTCTAATTTCTTCGACAATTATAGGTGTAGTTGCACAACGGCTTGTGCGGAAAATCTGTCCGCACTGCAAACAGGAAAGAAAGATGATTCCAGATGAGATAGACTACCTTCAACTTAAACCCGGCAGTTACGTGGTGCACTACGGCGAGGGCTGTATCGAGTGCCGGGGGACCGGATATAGGGGGCGGACTGCTATATTTGAAATCATGGAATTAACCGAGAGGTTTAAGAGGCTTCTGACTCCCAATGCAGATGCCGCAGATCTTTACAAAGCGGCAAGGGCAGACGGAATGGTGACACTGAGGGAGTCAGCAATAAGAAAAATGCTTGACGGAATTACAACCTACGAGGAGGTTGTTTCAATGACCGGTTGATGCTTTTCGTTTACCGCGTCCTTCTATCCCGTTATACCCATAGTGTATTTCCACATCTTCAAGTTCTGCCACTTTAAAGAGTGCCCTTACCTCATCTATGTTAAGCGGGTTATCGTAGGCAGCCGAGAGAAAGTCAAAGGTATCTAAAAGCGCCCACTCCTTTAATACCTTCTCACTGAGATCATATACCCCCCTGTAGTCAGCCATGCTAAAGATAAGACTAAGTTTTCTGCTGCTTATTCCGGTTAACTTGTGAAACAGACCGGTTATCGGATACAGAAAATTCACGTACTTTTCACATAACCTGTACAAGGCTTCAGGTGAGAGGCGTGTAGTAACAGGCCGGATGTAGTACTTTGTCATTAAAAGGTCTTTGTACCACTTGTTAAACTTACAGTAAACATCAATTGTCAGACGGCCTCCGGGCTTTAAAAATGGCGGCAGGGAAAGAAACGCACCTCTTACATCCGGAGTGTGTTGAAGAACTCCTATGCACAGCAACTTGTCAAAGAAATCCCTCCTAACAGGAAGTTTATATATATCTCCTTGTACTATGAGGAGGTTTTCGTTATCACCGTGAGCGGCATAATTGGCCTCAACAGCATTACTGTAATCAATTGACACTATAAAGGCTCCTGTTTGAAGCGCTATCTCTGTGTAACGTCCGGCCCCCGAACCAATCTCCAGAATGGTCTCATTTTGGAGATTTCTCTCCCACTTTGTCTCATTAAAAAACCTCTCCTCAGTTATCTTAAGCCCTGTATAGGAATCCAAAAGTGTCTTTGGATGCTTATTCCATTCAAAGCCAAAACTTGCGGCATAGTTATTAATTGGAACAAAGCGCGGTATAAATCTAATTATCTGGTACACTTCTGTGCAGCCAGTGCACAGAAGTGTACCCTCTTTAATTTTATCTCCAACACTTTCATCCACCTGATGGATGCCAAGCCGTCCCCTGCAGTGAGGACAACGTAAATACTCTAAATGTGCTTTTCTCACAAACTCAAAACTCCCTCTTCCGTTACTATACCAACTTGCCTTTCATTATATAGCCTTGCGTATTCTAAGCATAACCTTACAGCTACGGTCTGGCCGGAGCTCCTTAATGTCCACTGCTGAAAGGCGGCTTAGTAGTATTTGTGTTTCCGCTAAGCCCAGAAGTATTTATGTTTCCGCCCTGTCCAGAAGTATTTGTGCTTCCGCCCGGCCCAGAAGTATTTGTGCTTCCGCCCGGCCCAGAAGTATTTGTGCTTCCGCCCGGCCCAGAAGTATTTGTGCTTCCGCCCGGCCCTGGAGCATTCGAACTTCTGCCTGGTCCTGGAGCATTAGGATTTCTACCTGGTCCTGGGGCGTTGGGATTTCTGCCCGGTCCTGGGGCATTAGGATTTCTGCCCGGCCCTGGTGCGTTCGGATTTCTGCCTGGCCCCAGAGCATTCGGATTTCTGCCCGGCCCTGGTGCGTTCGGATTTCTGCCTGGCCCCAGAGCATTCGGATTTCTGCCTGGTCCTGGGGCGTTGGGATTTCTACCCGGCCCGTGAACATTCGGATTTCTGCCCGGCGGGGGATTCGGATTTCTACCCGGCCCATGAACATGGGGATTTCTGCCTGGCGGAGGATTTGGATTTCTACCCGGCGCATGAGCACTTGGGGCTCTGTGAGGTGGGGCATTTGGGGCTTTAGGAGGCCTTTCAGCAACCAACACACCATTACTTTTGCCGGTAAGGGCATCTTGTAATGAGACAGGTGACACGCCAATGACAACAAACTCATTGGACACGTCGGTAGAATAATAAATAGCATCCGCCGTGTATTTATCGCCTGAGGAATTGTTAACGTTGGCAGAGGCGGCTACTGAATAAAACACAATAACGCACAACACACAAAAACACAAAATAAATCTCTTCATACTCTTACCCCCCTTGTTAAGATTAACTAATTAGTACTCTAAGCAATTTTTAAGAACTCTGTCAATACGTTTTACTTTACCACGAATCCACCATCAAAATAAATCGTAATGTCAATTTTAGGAATTTTAAGAATTTTAGAGATCAGTTGTGAGTATATAGAGTTTTACGCAGTAGTTTTCATACTCCCCAACAATACATACACCTTCTAAAAACCCGCAGGCAAACTCTATATCCCTTACGCAATCTCCTCCCATAAGGTTTAACATTATCAACGAAAACAATATCTCCCTATCCGTCCACCACTGTTTACCAATACATATTTTCAGATTCTTATCTATTAATTTTAACAGCCCCGATGACTCTGCCAAATCCATATACAACGGTAACCCTCCTAAAATTGACATTACGATTTATTTTGATGGTGGATTCGGGTTAGTTTCAAAAAGATAACTTTTTTGTCAACATTCTGTTTTCAAGAAGTAACGGGGTCAACGTCAATATCAACGCTGATATGTTTGTTAAGTATGATTTTGCTTAGTACTCTGCTTACAGCGCCGCTGTCTTTAGCTTTAATCAGAGCCTCAACGCTGTGTTTATAGCCCTCTTTGACAGTATCTTTATTAACAGGGCCCAGCACCTCTGCCTCATCGGACAGAAACAGTGCGGCTGGAGGCATAACGTCATTAAAGTGGACGTCTATCTTCACCAACTTGCCATAGGGAGGGTAATGAAGCTGCTTTCTTTTATTTATTTCAGAATTTATGAAACTCTCATAGTCGTTGCGCCTCAGGAATCGGTAAATGTCCTTATCTGCTATAGAGGTTTGAATAATTAAGCGTCCTTTGGGTGAAATCATTTCTGTCAGAACGGAAACATCCTGATACAGGCGTTCAGAGGCCATGTAGTCAGGAAAACTAAAATACACGTCAGGATTTGCAACCACTATGAGGTCAAAGTGCTCTCTGAAAAACAATCGCCTGAGTAATATTTTTGTGCCGACAACTATAGGTACCTTTTTTGCGGCTATTAATAGTTTTTCCAGTTCTTTTGGGGTTTTTGCACAATCTGAGTCCACCCTAAGCGGCTGCACCTCAGTGTTTTTTGTGATGAACTCCTCTATTTTCTGTGTACCTGACCCAACCTGTCTTAAATCCACTCCCTTACACCTTGGACAAACGTCTTTGATTTTGCCCTCATGCTTACACCTGTGGCAGAGCATGGTTTTTTTGTCATGTAAACCCAGCGGCGTCTTACACCTCGGACACTCATCTATGAGTCCGCACTCGGCACACACCACGATGGAATGTCCACGCCTGTTAATAAAAATCAGGATTTTGTGTTGTTTTTTAAGAACAGTTTTTATTGTTGAAACAACTCTGTCTGAAAGTGTCTGGCGGGTTTGCACTACGGATACCGCCGGAGGGTTAGTATCGCTTTTAATCTCAAGGTATTTGTATTTCCCTGTACCGGCATTATGATAAGAGGTACCGGATGGGGTCTTAGACATAAGAATAACCGGGATGTTTTCCATGTACGCTCGCATTATTGCCACATCCCTTGCATTATACCGGGGGGTTGAAATCTGCTTATAATACGCGCTCTGTTCCTCAAGAACAATAATCAGAGATGGTTTTCTTATCGGACAGAGGGCTGCAGTCATTGTGCCGATAACTTTTGAGGCAGTTCCATCTATCAGTTGCTGATAAGTGTCACGTTTTTGCGCAGTGGTAAGATCGCTGTTAATACAGACAGTGCCTGTAGTATCAGTGTTGTTTACCATATCGAAAAGGATTTCAGAATCAGTTTTCCCAGGACTTAAGATAATGGCAGAGGGTACCTCCTCCAGTAGTCTGGCAGCATATGAAAGTTCGTACAAAAAATCTGGTATTTTTATTAATATACAGCAATAGCACTTTTGCTTAACCATATCAACTGCCGCCGATAACTCACTGTCTTTTATATTTATCGGTCTGTAGAGGGGATTTGTTCTTTTAGGCTTGCTTTTGCGTTTAGTTACCGATTTATTGAATAACACATCCGGTAGCACAGCAGAGAGGACAAGTCCTGTGCTGGAAAAATAATAACTACTGACCCATTCGATAAGTTTTAAGTGAGAGGGGGTAAGTATGGGGCTTTCGCTTTCAAGGCTGATTATGGATTTAAGGGTTTTTTCGTTTTCGTTTTTATAGAAAGAGTTGCCGAGAATTATACCTGTTTTGGTTTTATTGCGAATGGGTGCTGTAACAAGCATTCCGGGCACTGCCTTTTCACTTAATTCATCCGGACACAGATACGTTAGCGGTTGAAGATTAAGCGCAAATATTACATCTATTAACCTCATCTCTGTGCTTCATCCTCTGAGTCGGCGTACCTGCCGTTAATAAGCTTTTGTGTGTTGCTGTTTTGAATTGAGACGTATAACCTTAAACCCAAGCTTTACCGGCACCTTGTAATCAGCTATCTTATGGTTTCCTATATGCAGAACTTCCTCAGGTAAGATTTTTTCTGAAAACAGTACATGTTTAAACAGATTGCCGGAAATCTTACTTAACGCCTTTTCAGAAGATACGTACAAACACTTAAAAACTCCTGTTAATGATTTTAACCCCAGAATCTCCCACAATATATCTTTATCAAGACATGTGTCAGATACTGCTATTATTTTTTTATCCTTAGACCGTATCCATTTAAATAATGGCAATATGTCGTCTTTCACTATAATTGCCTCGTTTTCAGCCATTATTTCAATATTTATTATTTTGTTAACCAGCCTTTCATCAAGCCTGCCAAGAATTTGCCTTGACATATCCTGCACTATACCTCTGTAGGAACACTCGTAATCTGCCCCTGAACCTAAAGAGGATTGGCGGTGGTTTAACTCTATATTATCTCTGATATTGGTGATTTCAGCTGCTGCTACATCTATTCCGCAGGTGTTCCTTAAGTGTTTTGAAATCCGCTCTGAAACAGTGGCTTTAATAATTTCCCGCTGCTCTGTGTATCTGTCAAAAACGGTATCATAGAGATCAAAGGAAACAACGTCAACGTCAGCAATGAATGACTCCATACCGGCTTTCAGAGATTGTATATCTTTTACGGTCATGCACTTTTTCTCTTTAAGGTAGCGCAGAGTGAGAAACTTGCCGAGCTTGTGGCTAAAGGAATTCCTTATTATGTAACGCTCATCAAGCAGCCGTGCAGCATAATCTTCATATCCAACGCGCTGTGCCTTAATGCCGTAGGTGATTTCCTTAAGATGATCTAAAAATGGTGATATCTCCTCCCCCAAAACATGTCTGATTGTCTCTGTTACAAGCTCATACGCTTCAACATGAGCGCTTAAAGTGTCTGAAAGAATTGTGTTTTTCCCGTGCATCCTATAAAAAAGCAGCTCATTGTCAACGAGAAAACGAAATTTATTCTCATCTCTTTTCAGTGCTCTTATTGCAAACTCATAATCAAGAACATACCTAAGATTAGTGAGTTTACCTATTTCGTCAAAAAGAGTAAGCCTTATAAAGAAATTAGATGTGCTTATGGTGTAGTTGCCAACTAAGATGGCTCTAAGTGAAGATTTATTGTTCCGGTAGGTGTTTTTTAGTTTTTCGTACCACTTGACCCATGAATGAGCGGGGTCTGATATTACGTTTGAATCAGCATCAATCAGAGTGACGGCAGTTACCACAAAATCAAGTCCTTCAGCCTTTGCCGTGTGAAGTAAAACCTCAAGACGGTTGCTATAGAAGACGTCGTCGGAGTTGATGATAGCCACATAATCGCCTCTGGAAAGTGAAATCCCCTTGTTTATAGCATCATGTGAGCCGCCGTTTTCCTGATAATAGTATCGTATGCGAGGATCTTTGTATCGTTTAATAACGTCCTCAGTGGAGTCTGTTGAGCCGTCATTTACTATTACCAGCTCAAAATCGTTAAAGGTCTGTAACAGTACACTTTCTATCGCATCCGCTACATACTTCTCATGGTTATAAGCCGGCATAACCACACTTATTTCAGGCCTGTTTGTCTCTGTCATAAGCCGGACTAAAAAGTCATCGCCTAAGAGTCTAAAATATACCCGGTTGGTCTGTCAAGGTCAGGAGAGTTTAAGGACACGTAGAATAGTCTTGGCCACTTTAAAAAGCTTTGTGCCTGGTTTAATATATATCTTTACTATCTTTTTTATTGTAAGATTTGTTTCATAAGTACCGCTCCCTGCTTTAATACCGAAGGTCATTTCCCTGAGATGGTCTAAAAATGGTGATAGCCCCTCACCAAAGACGTGTTTCATAGTCTCTGATACCAATTCATAATCCTCATTGTATGCGCCCTCGGTATCCGAAAGAATTGTGTTTTTTCCGTGCATCCTGTAAAAGAGGTGTTCACTGTCAACAAGAAAACGAAATTTATTCTCGTCACGTTTCAATGCCCTTATGGCGAATTCATAATCAAGAACGTACCGGAGATTACGGAGTTTGCCTATTTCGTCAAAAAGGGTGCGTTTTACAAAAAAATTGGAGGTACTGATTGTGTAGTTGCCTAATAAAATGGCTTTAAGCTGGGAGTTATAGTGTCTGTAGGTGTTCTTTACCTTTTCGTACCCCATAATCCACGGATGACTGGGGTCTGTTATTATGTTTGAATCGGCATCTATAAGAGTGGCCGCAGTGACTACAAAATCAAGGCCTTCGGTTTTTGCCGTGTGAAGCAAAACCTCAAGGCGATCACAGTAGAAGGCATCGTCTGAGTTGATGATGGCCACGTAGTCACCCCTTGCAAGAGAAATCCCTTTGTTTATAGCGTCGTGAGAGCCGCCGTTTTTCTGGTAATAGTAGCGTATGCGAGGGTCGTTGTATTGTTTAATAACATCCGCCGTACCGTCTGTAGAGCCGTCATTTACTATTATCAGTTCAAAATTCTTAAACGTCTGCAAGAGCACACTGTCTATCGCATCAGCTACGTAGTTTTCATGGTTATAGGCCGGCATGACCACACTTATTTCAGGTCTGTTTGTGTCTTTCATTTAAGAAGTTACCCTCAACGATACTAAGGTATAATGAACAGATTTGTCAAGATAACTTGGCTCTTAGTGGCCGATATTTTGCAATCAAAAATTTTTTATCTGCGTTCATCTGCGGATTAAGTTTTTTTAAGTGTTCCTTTACCCTTTTAACTTGGATTTTGCAAATTCGAGATTTCTCAGAGTAGTTTGAACATCTGGATGGCTTTTATCAAAAAACATCAAGTATATTTTCAAAGCCTTATCTAAATACCCGATAGCTTTATCATATTCCCCAAGGTTCTTCCATGCACCACCCAGATTGTTATAACTTATTGCAATAGCAGGATGGTTCTCACCATTATATATGTTCAAGTAAATACCTAAAGCCTTCTCGTAATATTCTATAGCTTCATCATATTTCCCGAGGCTGTCCCATGCAGCACCCAGATTGTTATAATCTCTTGCAACGGTAGGATGGTTTTCACCATAAACCTTCAAATCAATACTTAAAGCCTTCTCAAAATACTCTAAAGCTTTCTTAAATTCCTTAAGGCCGCTCCATGCAGCACCCAGATTGTTATAACTTCCAGCAACATATAGATTGTTTTCACCATAGACGTTTAAGAAAATATTTAAAGACTTCTCGTAATACTCAATAGCGTTCTTATATTTCCCAAGTTTTTTCCATGTAACTCCTAGGTTGCTGTAACCTGCAGCAACATATGGATTGTTTTCACCATAGACCTTCAACAATATTCTTAAAGCCTTCTCATAATACCCGGTAGCTTTCTCATATTCACCGAGGTCATCTAAAATAAGTCCATAATTATTTAGCAAAGCAGTCACATAGTCTTCTTTTGCCTCTATCGCTCTTTCGATAACAGCTTCGTCTATTTTATCTGCTATTTCCTTTTGCATGGAGAGTCTTTCTCTAAAGAGTAGCAAATCTATCATGTACTTTCCTAATAAAACAGCATACTTACAAGCGGCGAAAATATTATCTGTTTTTGTGGCATGGTATAACGCCTCCTCCAAATACTTTGGGTCAGGTTTTATCTTGTTTTTCCGGCTTTTTTCAACTTCGCCGTCATACCAGCCATACGCAGTATTGTGCATTTGAAGATTTTCGAGGTCATCAAGCTTATTCCACATCATGTCTCGTATCACAGGGGTTACCCAATAATAAGATTTCTTTTGAGCATCCTGTTCTTTTTCCATAAATGTGAGGGTTACACCTTTTTCTAAAAGATCTTTATCACCAAAATTGGCAAAAGCATCTTCACCAACCGGTGTTCTAAAGACGGCAGATTTGTTTATAAAAGTCTTAAACTCCTCCCCCTCTGTTTCGGTTATTAAATCTAAAAGATAGTCTCTTACAAAATCCTCGTTTCTGCCTTGTAACTTTTTCTTAAGCTCTGCGACGTCATATTTACTTTCGTCCTTTGCGATTATATCCAGCCACTCAAGAAGCCGGGGATTACCGTGTCCATATTCAATATATAAGTTTGAGTTCTCACTTTTAGCAATGCTTTTTAGTGTATTGGTTTTTTTCTTTAAATCCGCTCCAGTGAGAGACTTAAGCGATAAATCGAATAGCTTTTCGTCCAGGCACTTTCCTTCAAATTCAAGTTTGAAGTCATACCGGCTTGTGATTATTATGTTCGTAATATGCTCCGCCCAATCTATTGAGTAAAGCAGCGGCCTTATAGCGTCAAGGGCATCAGCTGTTATATGAAATTCGTCATTAGCCGAGCGCTCCAGCACCTGTTCAAAATCGTCAAACAAAAATATCACGGGAATTTGGTTAAATACATTGGGCATTAACTCTTTAATTTGCTCGTCATAACCAATATCAGATTTTAGAATCTCTATTCCAATTTTATTTCTTTTTTTCTCTACTAAATCCCTGATTTTTGTAAGTATATCAACTTTACTAAATTCACCATGAAGCACAATTAATTCCCTGTCATGAAACCGCTCTATAAGTTTACCGGAAAGGGTGCTTTTACCAACCCCTGCCACTCCCCGGATAAGCAGCCCAAACTTATCGTGTACTTTTCCCTTTAAAATATTGATTCCATGTTGAACGTATCGCCTTCTCCCAACAAATCCGGTCTCAAGCGCCTTAACCTGCGAATCCCCCAAATACTTATAAACCAACTTTCGACGTGGTAAATATTTTAACTTCTGTCCGGCTTCTACTATTGATGCCAACGAGCTTTCATCTGTAAATGCTTTAAGGTTGTGCCACGAGTTATATACATCTCCATAGAATTGTCTGGTCTTTATAATGCTATAGTCTATACCCTTACCCTCTGCTATGGTTTTGTAGAGCTCGGCTGCCATACATGTTGCGCTATTGTCACCAACCGACAGCCCCCAACTAAGCGTTATCGGAATTCCGTCCTGTACCATCTTATACGCAAAAGACTGGCCGGAGCTGTCTCCCTTGCCTGTCCAACATCCTGACAGAAAAAGTAACCTTGGTATAAATCCCTCCATCTTTCTAAATAATCTATCATGTGTCACACTATCAAGATTGCCTGTTTCATCTTCCATACAAAACACAGGTTTATTTCCCTCCAACTTGGCATGTCCGCTTATATGGACTATGTCGCTGCCGGCAATTTCATACAGAGTATCGTACAAGCCGTCTATTGAGCCGGAATCCTCAACTGTCATATCAACTGGGATATGTCCCATTTTTTCATAAATTAGTTCCTCTTCATTTTCATAATTCAGCGTAGTCTCTCCTATTGGTGATGAGGCCATAAAAAGGAGTTTTAGAGGGGCGTTGTTTGGTTCTCGTTTTTTGTCTTTCCCATGCAGCATTGCCAGTCTAAAAATATTGATTCTGTGGGTAAGGAGCAGAAACCCACCGTTATTAATTAACTCAAATGGTAAATCATTAAGCTCATCTGGGAGTTTCAAGTATATATTAAGAATTTCGTCATTGTAGGACGCCTCTGTAATTTTTGAGGTTAACGCCCCACCGGTACCGTTAAGCATGTTAAAGAGCGCCGTCCCCAGTCTTGCGCTTTCGTTTTCGTCATCTGCCCAGTGATTTAATTTTAATAACTCAAGGACTGATTGAATGCTTGTTTCGTTAACACTATGAGACGGATAGCCATTAAACAGAATATCCCTGTTGTTTTTTGACGATACCGATTTTATTTCCACAGTAATACGCACCTCTTACTGTAGCATAAAAGTCTAATTTATACCAAGTAGCTTGTAAAAAGGTAGATTAATAGTGATGAAAAGGACTGGATCCCGCATCAAGTGCGGGATGACAAAGAAGGCTTGGATCCCTTTCCTGTCATTCCTCTTTTTCTTGTCATTCCTGCGAAGGCAGGAATCCAGTTTTTTGTTTATATCTTTGAACGTTACTCGGTATTAGAGTCAAGGGCGCGAAATCTGCTAAAAGTTTTAGTCTTGTTTTTGTAGCTTAAATGATTTTAGTTCGGAGTACTTAGGGCCTGCCGGAAACAACTCGCTTTTCATTAAATACACAGTGTCAACTGTCATATCTCCAAAAACAGCGTCCTTAAGTTTTTGTGTCTGCCGGGAAAAATCACTTAACCCATCTGTTGTCTTTACTCTGCCAATTGTAAGATGTGGTGAGAAATCCCGTTCCTCACGCTTAAAACCAGCCTCTGAAAGACTATCCTCTATTGTGCCTTGAAGCTTTACCAAACCATCCGCATTAGTTATTCCAACCCATATAACCTTAGGCCTGCGTTCGTTAGGGAATGCTCCAATGCCATTTAGGGTTATGTCAAAAGCTTTACTCTCAGGCAGAGTATTATTAAGTGTATCAACAACCTTGGCGGTTTCGCTTTCAGATATGTCAGCAAGGAATTTTAAAGTCAAATGGAGGTTTTCTGCTCTTACCCATTTTACGGCTGAAAGGGTTAGCCCTGATACGAAGGCTACTATTTTCTCTCTCAGTGCCTCATCAATATTTACTGCTATAAATGCCCGTACTGATTTCAAAATTTCATACTCGTTGCTATTTGAAATGCCACGTTAACGTAAAGCCCTGCTGCCACATCATCCATCATAACGCCAAGGCCGCCGCTTAATGACTTTTCAACATAATTAACCGGCGGAGGTTTTAAAATATCAAAAACCCTAAACAGAAAAAATGCAATCACATAAACTGTCATCGAACCATCCACATAAAGTATGGATACAAAATACCCAACCACCTCATCTATTATAATATGCCCTGAGTCTTTTTTACCGAGTGTTTTTTCAGCCGAGTGTGCGGCTATGGTTCCTACAACAAGCAGCACCAACGTTATAATTAACAACGCACGGTTACCGGGCCTAAAGAAGATTACAAACAGAAAAGCGACAAAAGTCCCAGCCGTTCCCGGCGCTATCGGAACAAACCCTACTTTCCACAGAGTTGCAATGTGCTGAAGTGCTGTCTGAAGTTTATTCATTAATAACTTTATAAGTATATTCTATTGGTACGCCACCCTCCAGAGTTGCCTTCACGGAACAGTACTTGGTCATGGAGAGCTCCACAGCCCTTTGTACCGCCTCTTCAGATATATCTTTACCTTTAAAAACATATTCTACGACAATTTTGTCGAATTTTTTGGGATGAGTATCAACCTTATTGCCGTTTACGTTTATTTCAAAACTTGTGATATGCTGCTTTTTTTTCTTCATAATAGAAATAACATCCATAGCTGAACAGCCGCCAATAGCTATCAGCAAAAGCTCTGACGGTCTGAGACCAACATTATCGCCTCCATGCTCACGTTCACCATCCACCACTATGGCATGGCCACTTGAAGCCTCTCCCACAAATTTCATTCCACTGACATACGTTAGTTTAGCTTCCATGTTTCCTCCTATCTAATATTGGAATGTCACCCGGTATTACTCGTTTACTAATAGTCTCTTAATAGCAACAGCCTTGCCGGTTTTGTTGTCTATATCAATAACTACTCCACAGAAAAAGCAGCTGCCCTTTGCCACCTCATACTTTTGCGGTATCTGGTTAAGGAACTTCTCCACTATTTGCTCCACACGCACCCCTATCACAGACACCACAGGCCCAACCATCCCCACATCCGTTATGTAGGCCGTACCCTGAGGGAGAACCTTCTCATCCGATGTCTGAACATGCGTATGGGTTCCTACAAGAGCACTGATCTTGCCGTCAAGGTAGTAGCCAAGTGCCTGCTTTTCCGAGGTAGCCTCGGCGTGCATATCAACGATTATTATATTGGTTATTTTTTTGAGTTTCTCTATCTCAGGCATAACAGATCTGAAAGGACAGTCAGAAGGATTCATAAAGACCCGTCCAACCAGATTTATGACCCCCGCTTTAAGGCCGTTTTTAAGATCATACACGATACTTCCAAAGCCTGGCACACCTGGCGGGAAATTAAGCGGGCGTAGTATCCTGTCCTCATTGGCAAGGTAAGGCACAGTCTCCTTCTTGTCCCAGACGTGATTACCGGTGGTTATTACCTGAACACCCATAGAAAACAGCTCATTTGCCGTTTTTTCAGTTATCCCAAACCCGCCGGCAGCATTCTCTCCGTTTGCTATAACGAAATCAATGCGCAGACTATCCACCATCCCCGGCAGAATACTCTTAAGAAGCAGCCTGCCCGGACGCCCTATCACATCCCCTATAAATAGTACTTTCACTGTGACTGGCTTCTATCGCGCATACTCTACAAAACGTGACTCTCTTATCACAGTTATCTTAATTTGCCCCGGATATGTCATCTCTGATTCAACCTTTTTAGCGATTTCTCTCGAAATCAGATATGACATATCATCGGAGGTCTCCTCAGGTTTGACTATTATACGTATCTCACGTCCTGCCTGTATGGCGTAGCACTTATCCACACCGGTGTAGGACATGGCAATTTCCTCAAGTTTTTCAAGGCGCTTAATGTAGTTTTCAATGCTTTCACGGCGCACACCGGGGCGCGCTGCCGAAAGCGCATCTGCCGCCGTAACAAGTGCCGACTCAACACAGATTGGGTCACCATCGCCGTGGTGGACAAGCATTGCGTTAATCACCCGCTCATCCTCGCCGTACTTTTTAGCGATAGCGGCTCCTATCTCGTGGTGCGGCCCCTCTATTTCCTGATCCACCGCTTTTCCTATGTCATGAAGCAGACCGGATCTTTTAGCAAGCTTTACGTCTGCCTTAAGCTCTCCTGCCATCATACCGGCAAAGTACGCCACCTCACGGGAGTGCTGAAGCACATTCTGTCCATACGATGTTCTATACTTAAGCCGCCCAAGAAGCTTTATAAACTCAGGATGAACCCCTGTAAGGCCCAGATCAAAGACGGCCTTTTCACCCTCCTCTCTCATAGCGTTATTTACCTCTTTTCTGACCTTTTCGACAATCTCCTCAATACGAGCCGGATGAATTCTGCCATCCGTTATCAGCCGCTCAAGGGAAATCCTTGCTATCTCACGCCGTACCGGATCAAAACCAGACAGAGTGACAGCCTCCGGCGTATCGTCAACTATGAAATCCACCCCTGTGGCAGCTTCAAGTGCCCGGATGTTTCTGCCTTCTCTGCCGATTATCCGCCCCTTCATTTCCTCATTGGGCAGTGTCACGGCAGTTACCGTAGCGTCACTGACATAATCGGAGGCATACCTTTGAATTGCAAGCCCTATGATGTTGCGGGAGTGCTTTTCCACCTCTTCTTTGGTCTCGTTGTCTATTTGCTTTATGAGTCTGGCCTGCTCATAGCGCACATCCTCTTCAACCTTTTTAAGCAGTTGGAACTTAGCCTCCTCTGTGGTTACTCCGGAGATTTTTTCAAGCCTTTCAGTCTCTAACTGAATCAGTTTGTCATAGTGCTTTTCCTTATCTGCAATTGTCTGCTCTTTTTTAGAAAAGTCCTTTTCGCGCCTCATAAAATCACCCTCGCGCTTTTCAAACTGGTCGAGTTTTTTATCGAGGCTCTCCTCTTTGTGTCTAAGGCGTTTTTCCATTTGGTTAAGTTCAAACTTCTTTTCTTTTATTTCACGTTCGCCCTCAGACTTTGTCTGATACTTAATGTCTTTGGCCTCTATGTGAGCCTCTTTTTTAATCCTTTCAGCGTCTCTTTCAGCCTCTGTGACTATTTCCTCTTTTCTTTTGTCAAGTTCCATGGATTTCTTGTTAAGAGCTCTCTTAAACAAAAATGCAAGCAACCCTCCCACGAGAGCCCCTGCCGCTATGGCTATTAATATGTAAACTATGTTGATCATTTGTCCTTACGCCTCCTGTCTGCTAATCTTTTTTCAAGCCCATTTTCTCGTGCCCGTGTGGTGGTAAATTTACTAAATAAGTACATCTTAAAGCCTTTTTTATTGGTGTGGTTTCTGTGAGGTTGCCGGAGAAGAGATATCCACTTAACAGCTGAGTCTGTCTCAGTGTTTCAAATTCGCAATGTCTTTCAAATAGTTCCAAAACCCCTTGTCCTCCATTTAAAGTAAAAGGAGGCCATGTACACAACCGGAACTAAGAACTCTCTGAGGACTTTTTTATCTCATAAAAACTAATCGTTTTTCTTCTGTATAACAAAATTAGTTTGCTTACAAAATAATAAAATAAAAACATGCCGCTATCACCAATGGCATTTATATTCATTTTCCTCATTTTCAGTCCGGTCATTCCTGTCAGGCCTGCCATGCTAAGTATGTTAAAACCCGCCCTTGCGGTGAGAGAGGAAAAATTAGATCCCATGTTCATAGGTGGGTGCTCTATGGAAAGGGTATAGCTTCCGGTTTCCCGGCACGCACTCACCATGACCAGAATCAAGCTCCCATAAAAATCTAATTGTCGGTCTAACTTCTCCATCTGCTAACACCTGCAGGGCAGGCACGCTCCTGCTCACGATACCGCCCTCAGCTCTATTATATAATAATGCAACATAAAAAGAGCAATTAATTTAATTACAGCAATTTTCATACAAACTATTTCCTTTTTAACTTACCTGACACCTTGCCCACAATCATAAAAGACGCCCGCAAAAACTCATCATACATACTGATTCCCACAAGAAACGCCGTGCACATGAAAGCAAATCCCAGCACGAAAAACCAGTGGTTAAACACAAGAAAAATATCAGGGAAAGTCACATTACCAAGGTTTATGTAGCTAATTATATGGTATAGTTTAGAGCCGTCAAAAACCTCAGCATAAACTATTGAGCCAAACACAATGCCAACCATAGCAGCAAGTGCATCAAGATGTCCCTCACCGAGTGCCCCTGCAGCAATGGCCGGACAGTAGCCAGCTATGGCAAGTCCTGCGCCAAATATTACCCCTCCAAACAACTGAGCAAACACCACTGTTGCCGGAACGTGCAGCTGTATGATTCCCAGGTCCTTAAACAGAAACACTACAATCATGCCTATCATAAGAAGAGGGGTGCCGATTCTCCAAAAGGTAAAATCCTGTAATCTGAACATTCCTGAGACAACATCATACTTGCACAGCCTGCCTTTTTGCAAGATGATACCAAGCAGAGAGCCAAGTATAAACCCTCCGTAGAGACTCGTAGGGCCCGATAAAGATCCAATGGTTGATGGGTCAAAAGTATCTTTAAGCCGTAACAGAATTTGATCCATGGCGAGTTATCCCCTCCTGAAAGTAAATGTTCTAAGCCTGTAGAACAGGGCTGTGGCACCAAGGCCTCCCATCCAAAGGGACATCATAAAGATAAACCCTGCCGGAGCAAGCTGAATAACGCCTGCTATCAACATGCCAAGTGTGCAGCCCATAGCAAGCCTTGAGCCAAAACCTACCAGCACGCCGCCTATAAAAGCCCAAAACCACCGATTTGAAACCGAACTTTTCATCGTAGTTTTCCACATATCGGGGACCAGTGTAAACTTAAACTGGCCGGACATAAGCGAGGACACAAAACTGCCAAACACAATGCCCGCTATTAATGTTATCGTCCACTCGAGGTAGGGTTCGTATAATTGCCAATAGGCGACTTTTTGAGCGTGTGCCGGAAAAAAAACATACTCAATTATAGAACCGATAGTGGTGTAACCTCTGGAGGAGCCCAATGGCCGGTCTGACATGTAAAACGAAAGGACCTCCAAAAGACCAAACAGAATTCCCGTTCCTATCGGCATCCATTCCTTTCTTCTTAGAAAAAACATATCTTTAATCTCCTGCACTTTTTACTTTATCACAGCCTCTGCGGGGTTAACCCTGCAAAGGCACCCGCTTAATTATAAATTAAATCAAGCTAATTAGTCGCTACTTAAATTTTTTTAAATTGCTTATTTTGTCTAATCAAAAAATTAACGCAAATTTGCCGGAAAGACTAAGAAACTGGGGGTAACGGTCATGTTGATGATGTTTAGGGGAAAATACTATATATTCATGCAGATTTTGCACCCCTTGAGGCTGCCTTCATTATATCTGATAACCCCCATGTTACCAGTAAAGCAGTTTTCCTGCAGCCTCAAGGAGTCAATTGTGGATTACATTTGTTCTACACTAAATTATTATCTTAAATATCATAGTAGAGGAAAAACTCATATGGATGAGGCCTCAGTCTCATGGCATCCACCTCGTTAGCTCTCTTATACGATATCCACGTCTTAAGGGAATCCTCAGTAAATACATCTCCCTTTAACAGAAAGTCGTGGCTGGCTTCAAGATTATTCAAAGCCACATCAAGACTCCCCGGCATCTGGGGCACTGATGCCAACTCCTCCGGCTCAAGATCATACAAGTCCTTATCAAGTGCTGCACCCGGGTCTATCTTGTTTTGGATTCCATCAATGCCAGC
>JADFXG010000039.1 GCA_015233895.1 Nitrospirota bacterium
CATCGTGTCATCCATCCTTTCTTTTTTCATAACTGATATTATATTTCTGTTATGCAGTTTCTGAAAATACAATTTTCAAAATATGCTCTCTACTTAGAGTTCATGACACAGTTTTTTGAACACTCTCTAAAAGAACAGCTTTCAGTCAGACAAAAAGCGTTTCATCTTTCAGCCTTCTGCGTGAGGTATTATCTTTTTTATAAACCGCTGTGCTGAGTTTAAAGCTTCTTTAACCAGAACTGTTTCGTGTATCAGTCCTCTGTAGTATCCTGCTATATGAAGAGTGTCGTAAAGATAATCAAATTCTCTCATGAGTTTGCCATTGTTTACGGAAAGCTGCTTTCTTAGAACTCCCCTGTAAGCCTCTACCGACTTCGGAAGTTCCTTCTTAAGCAGTCCTCTCTGAATTAAAGCCTCATCTATGGCTTCAAGTATTGCCAAATAAGCCGTGCCAAAAGCCTCCCGTACAGGTTTAACGTCAGTATAAAAGTTGTCCTCTACTGGTGATTGGCTTAGTATTTCCCGTGCATTGGCAAGGTACCTATAGGCCTCTCCCTGCGTGTATTTTTTAGAACGCCTTATCATATTTTAGTTTAACACAAAAACACAGTCTTTGTCACAAGTTCCCCACCACAAAAAAACTTGAGGGAAACCTGGCTTGCTTCAGGTGTCCCTCAAAAGAATCATTGGTCTTTCTCTTTCTATGTCTCTTTGCTATTTACGCATCTGCAAGTATCATATCCTGTTGACGGCAAACTTCTGACTTATTAGCGTCACACTCCCAAAACACACGGTTTGAGCATTGACGGCATGCGGATTTATCCAGACTCGACACAATGTCGGCAATGGCGTCCTCCTGAGAGTCAAACACGTGGTCTTCACCTAACGTTTTAAGCGCACCACTCTTTTTAAACATCGTGTAAACCTCCGGCTTCATCTTACAGAAGACGATGTCCTTGCCGTTTCTCCTGTAGTCTTTAACGAGATTTACCATAGACTCAACGCCCATCAAATCCACATTATTTATACTGCTGCAAATGAGCAATATCTTAGTCTGTGAGGGAACAAATGAGCAAAGTGTATTTATGCTCTCCTCAACATGATTCATGGCAGCAAAGTACAGATCCCCTTCTATCCTTATAATCCCAAACTGTGAACACTGGGGGAGAAACGGGTCTGTTATAAAATGCCTGCCGCTGTTAGGCTCTGGCACTCTGGGAAGCACCTGAGGCCGGGCAGTTTTATTAAGGTACAATCCGATAGAAAGCAGTGCACCTACGTATATTGCAAACTCAAGATCCAAAAACAACGTGGCTAAAAAAGTAACTGCCATAACAGCGGCATCCTGCTTGGAGAGCTTCACTGTGTGCAAAATATGGTGGAAATCTATAAGGTTGTAGGCAACCACCAGTATGACGGCAGCCATTGCAGCTATTGGCAGAAATGCTGCCAGTGATTTAACAAAAACCAGGATAGCTAAAAGCCACATAGCAGCACATATTGCGCTAAAAGGTGTTTTTGCTCCTGCCGTGAAATTGACTCCGCTTCTGGTAAATGAACCTGACGAGGCATACGAGGAAAGGAATGCCCCAAACATGTTAGAGAGCCCCTGCCCCAAAAACTCCTGATTACCATCAATTTTTTGTCCGGATTTGAGCGCTACTGAGCGTGCTATTGAAACGGCCTCCATGATGCCAAGCATAGCAACGGCAAGAGCAGGTGAGACAAGCGATTGAATTGTATCATAAGAGAAATTTGGCAGTGAAAACGGCGGTATTGCTGATGGAAGTGCTCCTACCACCCGCACTCCCTGTGTGTGCCATCCAAGGGCATAACTTACGCCTCCGCCCACCACCATGCTGACAAGCATACCAGGCCATTTGGGCTTAAACACTTTCATCGTGATGACCACAGCCAGGGTTATTGCGGCTATTATCAGAGCGCGCAAGTTGTAGTTTGACAGATTTTCTATCAGAAGTTTTATGTTGTCTGTAAAATGTGCGGCATTTTTGTACTGTAAGCCAAAAACGTGTTTAAGCTGGCTTGATGCTATTAAAATAGCAGCCCCCGCGGTAAAACCTATAACCACCGAGTGGGATACAAAATCAACCAGTCCGCCTAATCTGACAACTCCCAGACCAAACTGAATAAGGCCGGCTAACAATGTCAGCATAAGCACAATGGACACATAGTGCTCACTGCCAGGCTCTGCCATTACAGACACTGTGCTGAATATTACTAATGATATTGCGGTAGTAGGGCCTGAAATTAGATGCCGTGAGCTACCAAAAAGAGCCGCAATCACAGCAGGCACTATCGCCGTATAAAGACCATACTGGGGAGGCATTCCAGCTATCATTGCAAACGCTACCCCCTGAGGCAGCACAACGACTGCTCCCGTTAAACCTGCAAACAAGTCCACTTTCCATGACTCTTTTAACTCTGCAATCCACTTTAGAAATGGAAACAACTTCACCAATAAGTAGTTATTAGTCTGATCATTTTTTCTTTTTATCATCTCACCACCATCACTGAGTTTTCTGCGTTTAATACAATATTAAAAGCCGTGCCGCCCATGAAAAATCGTTTCAGACCCGTAGTAGTATCGGCTCCGACAACGATTACCGAGTAGTTGCGGCCATGGCTTATTATCTCCTCTACCGGATTGCCTACAGCTACGATTTTCTGATCCACTTTAAGGCCAAGGCTTTCAGCCAGTCTGGCTCCCTCTTTAATAATATCATTGGCTTCGCTCTCTTTTGAGGAATTTTCTGCTACCGATATTATGGACACAGGGCAAGAGCAAAGATTGGCAAGCATCAGATCTTTTATCAAAGCGTTGTAGGTCTTTTCACTGCCGTCAAGACAAAACAGATGTCCGTGGCCTGCTTCAAGCTCCCTTGCTACCAACACGGCACAAGGAGCATGAACCACCACTTTTTGAACCTCCGAGGACAACAGAATTCTGTCAATCACACTCATTTTCTTTGAGGCACCCATAATCACCAGACTGTAACCGCCGCTTTCCACCTCTGATAATATTTTAGCCGCTACGTTGTGACCTGTTGTCATCTTAAGAGTTATCTTGCCTTTGTCCGGAGATTGGTACATTATCTGAAAATCCTCAAGGGGATTGCCCTCAAATTTTCGTTCCTGTTCCTCGTTCCACTTCTCATCCATCCAGCCATAGTAGGTCAGAGTGTCTTTGGCCTCAACCAGATAGTTGATTTCAGGAACCGCCACTCCCCAGGCTGCTCCGCTACCGGAAACTCCTGTTGTGCCAACAGTTGATGCATGGTTACCATTACTGCCTCTGACGTGCATTATGGTTAGTGCTGCACCTAGTCCGGTTCCAAGTTTGGCGCCATAGCGCATTCCTGCCAGCGCCTCTGTGGAGCCGTCTATACATATCAGTGCTCTGAAATCAATTTCGTTACTCATTTTCTTATACCCTCACCACCATCAGCGGACATGGTACCAATGAAAACACCTTATCCAGCGTTCTGTCTCCCAAAATTTTCTCTAATATGCCCTGCTTTTTTACGCCCATAATGACTAAATCCGTCTCCTCGTCCTCTACTGCCTCAATTATTTTTTCCGTTATGTCACCATACTCTATCCGGGTTCTTATAGATACTTTTTCAGAATTGGCAAAATCCCTTATTTCACGTTCGATTCTCTCCTTGCCTGAGTTTAATGTATCTTCAATATTTGATACTCCTACAAGGCTAAGGTCTCCCTCATACTCAGGTAAAACCTTAAGAGCTGTAACCCTGCAATTGTCCTCCTTGGCCATCTTAGCTCCGTGCTTAAGCACATCCATAGAGCCGTTTATCACAACCATTACTCTTCTGTAATCTCTCATTAATTTATAACCTCCCGTTTGTATTTTTCTTCTATCTGCTTCTCAGTAAGCAGTGCGTTATCTACACTTATATATTGCAATAAGTGTGCCAAATAGATAAGTAATTGATATTGTTAGATTATATGGCGCTGCTTGCATGCTTAACCGTTAAACAATTAAACGTTTAAAAAGTTAACGTTTAAAAATGAAACAGTAAAAAACTTGTAGTATTAATATACCGAGTTGCAGTCAGAGCATAACGAGGCGGCAAGGAGAAAGCGACGCAGGCGTACTTTGGGTACGTTGAGGAGCTTTTGACGCAGGCCAACAAAGTTAGGCGATAGAATGCAACTTGGTATTATTAAGTGGATGGATTGAAAGGGTTTTAAAAGGTAAGAAAGTAAAAACTAACTGACGGCTAAAGACCGTCGCGTCTGCTTCGTTTTTGAGGAGATTTCTTATAAGTCTTTTGTGAAAAAGCTGCTTTTTGTTTTCTGAAGCGCTGGAGTAAATCTGCCACCTCTCGTGTGGAAAGTCCTATTCTGTTAGGGCCTGCGACCTGCTTTTTCTCTAAGAGCATTGAAATAGCCTTACAGGCAATCTGAGTGGCATCCATGTCTTCAGTGAGGGATTGAAAGACTTCAACGGCATCCTCATGAATCTCCTCATCCATTAGTTTTTTTGCAAAGTCTATATAATACTGTTTTTTAGCCTGAGAAATTGTGGGAATCTCTTCACACATTATGGGAGCTCCGGAAAAATCCATTATCCTCTTTAATTCCTTAAACTCAAGCGGTGTGACAAGGGTAATTGCAATCCCTTTTTTGCCGGCACGCCCTGTGCGGCCTATTCGGTGCACATAACTGCCTGGCTCAAATGGTATATGATAGTTAAAAACATGCGAGACATCGGTTATATCCAGTCCCCTTGCAGCTACATCTGTAGCTATAAGTATATAGGTCTGACCTCTTCTGAAAGCTGCCAAAACCTCGTTTCTCTGGTTCTGTTCCATATCCCCATGAAGTGCTCTGGTTAGATACCCTCTTGAGACTAGCGTATTTGAAAGCATCTCGGTCTCTTTCTTAGTGCGGCAAAATATCAGGCTTTTAGAGGGAGCCTCTGTGTCAATGAGTCTTACAAGCGCCTCTTCACGTTCCTTTTCACCGATAACATAGTATCTGTGTATAACATCAGCGGCAGTGGCCAGATTCTTAGGTGTTACATCCACCGTGACAGGCTCTGTCAGAATGTTTCTGGCAAGCGCCTGAATTTGTCTGGGCATTGTGGCTGAAAAAAGCATCGTCTGGCGTTTCTTGGGCAGAAATTCAAAAATAGACTCAATGTCCTCAATAAACCCCATGTCAAGCATTTCATCGGCTTCATCTAAGACCACGATAGACGGCGCAAACTTCTTGAGACGGTTTGAACGCAGATGGTCTAAAAGTCTGCCCGGTGTGGCTGCAACAACCTGTGCGCCACGGTTTATGAGATCCACCTGCCTGCCTATAGACTGCCCGCCGTAAACCGCAGCGGTACGAATATTAAAGTATTGCCCTAACCGGTATAACTCATCGCTGACCTGTGAGGCTAGCTCACGGGTGGGGAGCATCACTAAAACTTCAACAGAACCGGTGTGCTTAACAGCATGCATAGCGGGAAGCCCAAAAGCCGCCGTCTTTCCCGTTCCGGTCTGTGCCCGCGCTATTATATCTTTCCCTGAGAGAATAATCGGGATAGCTTGTTCCTGAATCGGACTTGGGACCTTAAAGCCTGCCTCATACACTCCCTTGAGTATTTCAGGTCTTAAACCGAATTGCTCGAAATTACCTATTGCTGTCTCTTCCATATTCCAGTTATTATTATATAATAAGTAAATAAGAAAAAGCGAGGGGGCATGAAAAAAAAATATTTATATTTTATACACGGCGCTAATTGTGGCTCATGGGTGTGGGAGGAGTTCAGCGAATTCTTTAAAATCAAGGGGTTTAACTGCCTGACACCTGATTTGCGCTTTCATAAAGCTAATCAAACAGATAGGGATGTCAACGATATTGGGACAATTAGTTTGCTTGACTATGCCTCAGACATACGTAAAGATCTGTCAGCGCTTGATGAAGAACCAGTGCTTATTGGCCACTCTATGGGAGGGCTGCTTGCTCAGATAGTTGCTCAGAGCGTACCAGTGCGGGCAATTGTACTGCTTGAGCCGGGGCCCCCTGCAGGATTATATCCTAAAAAGTCAGCTTTTCTGCAGGGGATATTTGCTGTTTTGCACTACGGTTTTTTTTGGAAAGCGCCTGTAATGCCCACCTTTGAACAAATCTCCGTTACATCTTTGCATATGTTACCGCCTGAGAAACAACAGGAGGTCTTTAACAGGTTTGTTTATGAATCAGGGAGGGCTCTTTCTGAAATAGGATTTCCAGTGTTAGACCGTCATGCGGCAGCTTTTGTTGATTTTAAAAAAGTCATATCTCCGGTGCTTGTGATAGCAGGTAGTAAGGACAGAATCATTACGCCTGAGTTGGCGCGTTCAATTGCAAATAATTATAAAAACAACACATATAAGGAGTTCCCGGAGCATGCCCATTGGATTTTACAAGAGCAGGGATGGGAAAACGTAGCCGAATTTATTTTTGACTGGCTTGAAAAAATTGAGGAGTGATATCAGTTTCTATTGAATATTTTAGGCTTTGTCAGACAGGTTGGTGATATTACTAATCGTGTTGTGTTAAAAGAAAATCTTTATAAGGAGGTCATTAAAATGCCGTCAACATTAAAGGAGGCTATCGATTCTATTAAGTCGTTACAAGGGCGCAAGGAAACTGGCAGAAAAGCTTCAGAAGAACTTTTAGGGAAATACAAAGGTATTATCCCTACTGAAAAGACATCTTCTGAATTTATTAAAGAGCTTCGGTATTCGTCATTTGATAAGGTGAAAGACTGAATGGAGGAGTTTTCTAAGGTTTTACTTGATACGGTTACACATTAATTTCTGTCGTTGGATGCGTCATTGGGAGGTGCAGTGTTATGAGTGAAATCCTGGATGTTGCCCATGAAATGGCAAAAGACTTGTTTAGAGTTGGAGCAATGGATGAAATCACTATGCACGAGATGGATTCGCTTTGTTTACCGTCAAAGCGTTCTTTTCTGCCCGAAGATATCCGGCGCATTCGCACAGCTAACCATGTAAGCCAAGCTGTATTTGCAGTGTTGGTATTGGCAAGACTACAGTGCAGCAGTGGGAGCAGGGACAGAAGAAACCAGGCGGCACAGCGCAACGCCTTCTTGACCTTGTTGACCGCAAGGGGCTTGCCGCGCTCGGCTTATAGTTTATTCGAAAGTTGACAGTTTAAATGATTTTTCCCACTATTGTGTTGTCTTTTTTGTATAAGGCAGAAGACCTCCGGCAAGGATTAGTTCTGTCTCCCTTTGATTTAAGTTAGATGCGCAGGTAAATGTAAAACCGCTGGTTTCATCCTTTACAGTGTAGGACTGGCTGCCGGTTAAGGACGATTTTAGTCCTGAGATTTTAAGTCTGTCACCTTGCTTTATTTTTTCAAAATCAGCGGGATTTGTAAAAGTAAGCGGAATAATCCCAAAATTAATTAAATTAGACCTGTGAATTCTGGCAAAAGAGAGAGCTATGACTGCTTCAATCCCTAAATACATCGGGGCAAGCGCCGCATGTTCCCGTGAGGAGCCCTGTCCGTAGTTTTCACCGCCAACGATGATTCCGCCTCCGGTTTCCTTTGCCTTTACAGCTCTTTTAGAAAATCCCTCATCAATGTTGCTAAACACAAAATCGGAGATGGTTGGAATGTTTGACCTGAAGGGTAAAACCTTAGACCCAGCAGGCATTATGTCATCTGTTGTGACATTGTTACCAAGTTTTATGAGAACCTCTGCCGTAATTCCATCTTTTAACGGTTCCTTAACCGGAACTCCCTTAATGTTTGGCCCCTTAACAATATGCACATTATCGCCATTCTTAGGGGCAATCAACATATTTGTATTAACAATGTAATGAGAGGGCTCTTCAATTTCAGGAATATTCAGATCCTTAATATCCCTTGGATCAACTATTTTACCACTTAGAGCTGCAACTGCACACGTTACCGGGCTTGCCAGATACACCATAGCATCCTTTGTACCGGAGCGTCCCTCGAAATTTCGATTAAAGGTTCTAAGTGAAACGTGGCCGCTGCCCGGTGCCCCGCCCATTCCTATACAAGGGCCGCAAGAGGACTCAAGCATTCTTACTCCTGAGGCTATCATTTCCCTGAGGCAGCCATCCACGGCTATCATCTCATACACCTGCTTAGAGCCGGGATTAATCAAAAGATTAACGTTTTCAGCAACATTCTTACCCTTTAACACATAAGACACAGCCTTCATTGACTGGTAGGATGAATTAGTGCATCCTCCGATACAGACCTGATTTACTTTCGTACCGGCTAATTCTTTGACTGCAACAACTTTATCCGGACTGTGCGGCATCGCTATCATAGGCTCTAAAGACGACAAGTCAAGCTCTATTACGCTGTCGTAAGAGGCATCGGTATCGGCCTTTAATTCTATCCAGTCGGCGAGTCTGCCCTGGGCTTTGAAGAATTCCATCGTGTTTTCATCGCTTGGGAAAATCGAGGTGGTAGCACCTAACTCTGCTCCCATGTTGGTAATGGTGGCACGTTCGGTTAAGTTTAATTCTCTGATGCCCTCTCCTCCGTACTCAAAAATGCTGCCGACTCCGCCCTTTACGGTGAGTTTTTGCAGAAGCGCCAGTATAACATCCATAGCGGTAACGTATGGCCGATTGAGTTTTCCAGTAAGTTTGATAAGCACAACCTTTGGCATGGTTAATTCAAACGGGGAGCCTGCCATCACTGTGGCGGCATCAAGCCCGCCGACGCCGATAGCAATCATAGCAGCGCCGCCATTTGTCGGAGTGTGGCTATCGGTGCCAAGAGCAATCCCGCCGGGGCGAGAAAACCTCTCCAGATTTACCTGATGGCAAATCCCATTACCGGGCCGGGAAAAGTACGCTCCGAATTTTGCCGCAGCACTCTGTAAAAAGGCGTGATCATCCGGATTCATGTAGTTAGACTGTATCATGTTATGGTCAACATAAGAAACCGCAACCGGAACCTTAACCTTATCAACTCCGATTGCCTCAAACTGAAGCCACGCCATCGTTCCCGTAGCGTCCTGAGTATAGACCTCATCCACTTTTAATCCGACGGAGGTTCCGCAAGTCAGCTCCCCGTAAACCTTGTGTGATTGAAATATTTTTTGCACTAAATTTGCTGCCACAATTTGTGCCTCCTGTCTTCGTTATAATGAACTATGGTAATAATAATTAACAGCGCCGGTCAAGTAGCGAAATTTGAAAGGAGTGCGTTATATCCTTTTTTTACCGATTTTCGGAATGAAACATGGCACATCTTTCATGTAATTAAGATATTGGCTGCCAAACGTTTTTTTCAGTCTGAGTTCCTCTAAATATGCACCTATAATAAAATATAAAACACAAAGCAATGAAAGCACAGTATAGTTTAGAGTGATATGGTGATTAAACACAAGGATGAGAATACTCCCTGAATAAAGTGGATGTCTCATCATACCATACATCCCTGTTCTAATTATTGAGTTAGTTGTTAATCCCTCAATGTTTCCTCCGGTTTCTTTTCCAAAGATATATTTAACAAGTTGGTTAATTCCTATAAATTCAAAAATATTTATTTGTTTAAATGAAAACATTACTATAAGCAATCCAACAGCTTGTAAAAGATAAAAAAGTATTTTAAGTGCGCCAGTAATTTCTATAAGCAGGGTATCAGGCAGCCTTTTTATTAACAAATAGGCAATCAGAAATGTGACACCGCTTATACAGGTATAGAGAAATCTGTATGCCGCCCTTACAAAATTACTGCCAAATACATTGGCAGTAGTGGTTTTAATCCAATCCGTTGCAGTAATAGAGTGTATAAGTGCAAACCCGCAAAAAATCAGGATGATTTCAAAAACAGATCGTATATAGCCCATCAATTAAATATAGTACAAAACCAGCACTCATGGCAACGGCGATTTTGTTAAAAGAGCTGGTTCATTTCCTGGAAATACACTATATATAATGTATAATATAAAAATACTCAACTTCTCTACAATCCATTTCACCGTAATTTTGCGCCTGCATTTCCATATGAAATAGTGAACCATTGGGAAGCTCAACCAACAAGTCCGGCTGCCTGTATTTAATCTCAGGAAATTGAACATCCAGAAACTTTGCCGTGTCAAATCCAGTTAATATCTTCATGAATTTCTGCGGCAATGCTTTTCACAATACTCTTAAATGTGATGTCATAGTATTGTGGCATGTAAATCCTTTCTCTTCTGTTTTCTTATTATAACATACAAGGATATTTTGAAAATATATTAAAACGGTTTTGAATAGAAAGTTAATTATCGTATAGATTTTCAATTGAGGCAACACGCAGGATTGTTATCCCGAATGGATTCAGGAACAAATCCGAGATTTCTGAAACAAACATAACGCTACAGCAGGTGCTGCCTCTGACCGCATTTATTATAAGGGAAGTATTGAACTGTATAATGTCAACAGATTTGGAATTAGCTGATTCGTTGCGGATGGGTGTAGATATTAAATCTGTTTCCTCTTATAAAGCCTATCATCGTAATTCCAAGACTGTCGGCTATTTCTACTGAAAGAAGGGTTGGGGCTGTGCGGCTGGCTACAACAGGAATTGACCACTTGCCGCACTTTGAGCCTATCTCAGAGGAGAGTCTGCCGCTTAGCAGCATTAGTTTGTCATCAAGTGCTATGTCATTAATTATACAGTGTCCAATGGCTTTATCAACTGCATTATGCCGCCCGATGTCTTCTGTCATGACCAATATCTCATTCCCGTCTGAGATTGCGGCGCTATGAATACATCCGGTAAGATTATAAGAGGCTGAGCGGTGTTGAAATTCGTTAAAGAGACGCCTTACACTATCGCCATCTACTTTAAAATTATCAGTGCTTAACTTCTCTCCAAATGTCTTCTTTGTCGTTATGCCGCCAATGCAGCCGGAGGTTACTGCTTTTCCCTCAAGCACAACCTCACCGGTTGCATCAATATCAACCTCAATGTCATCGTTGTACTTAATTGCCATCTTATCCACACACCAACTCCCGCGGATAATTCCTTCTGTCATAATAAACCCGGTCACCAGTTCTTTTACCATCACAGGAGAGCAGTACATTGCCAGGACCTCGGCACCGTTTATCCTAAGCACCAGTTTTTTCTCGATTGCTATCGGATCACACAATAACTCCCTGTCTTTTCCTGTTACACGAAAAATACTTCTCTCTACATAAATATCCATCTCAACTAAACCTTTGTTACCATTAGTTTAAACTACAGAAAAACTCTTTCTCTAACAATTCCGGAAACTCCTCCGGCGGTATGGCGCGGCTAAAGAGAAATCCCTGCACCTCGTCACAGCCAAGGCCACTCAGTATTTTTAACTGCTCCTGTGTCTCTACTCCCTCGGCAATTACCCGTAATCTCAGATTATGCGACATGTCTATGATTGTCTTAACAATTGTCAGATCATCCGGATTGCTTGCTATCTCTTTGATAAATGACTTATCAATTTTGAGTTTTTTAAAAGGAAGATGTTTCAGATAACTTAGCGATGAGTACCCTGTGCCAAAGTCATCAATGGCGACATTAACGCCGCGAGCATTGAATCTGCGCAGCATAGAAATTGTAGTATCCACGTTTTGCATACAGAAACTTTCTGTAAGTTCAAGCTCAAGATTAGCCGGAACCATCCTTGTTGTGTTCAATATCTGAAATACCGCACCGGCAAGATCATAGTGTTTTGACACCTGAGTGGTTGACACATTGACAGCAATAACAATGGGAGGAAGCCCTATATTTAGCCACTGTACTGCTTGATTACAACTGTTAAACAGCACCTGTTCGCCAAGGGCCATTATTAATCCTGTATTTTCAGCCAGTTGTATGAATTTATCGGGATAAAGTAAACCCATCTGTGGATGATTCCAGCGCACTAATGCCTCAGCCCCTATAATCCTCCCGCTCTCAATGTCTATCTGCGGCTGGTAATGCAACACCAATTCACCACGTTGCAGTGCTAAACGCAGCTCCTTTTCCATTGCTATGCGCTTATTAACAGAGTCATCCATTTCAGACGTAAACATGGTGCAGGAGTTTTTCAGCGATTTTTTTGAATAATACATGGCCGTGTCAGCGTGTTTTAACAGCTCCTCTGCGTTGCTTGCATCTGTGGGATAAATACTCATGCCGACACTTGCAGTGATATAGTAAATGTTTTTGTTAATTTCATACGGTTCAGTTAAACACGAAAGAGTTTTTTGTGTAATAGTTTCAACATCTGTTTCATTTTTCAAATTCGTTAGAATTACAGTAAACTCATCGCCGCTCATGCGGCATACTGTGTCGGCCTCACGCACGCATTTTTCCAGCCGTGAGGCAACAGATTTCAACAGCAAGTCCCCTACATCATGTCCCATGGAGTCATTAACGTCTTTAAAATTGTCTATGTCAATATAAAAAATACCTACTTTACGTTCGTACCGGGTGGCGCTTTTTATCTCCTGCCGCAACCTGTCAAAAAACAGCACCCTGTTGGGAAGCCCTGTAAGAGCATCGTAGTTAGCCATATACTCTAATTTTTCCTCCATACGTTTGCGTTGTATAATGCCTGACAGGGTATTGGCTACCGATACTAAGAAGTTTTCCTCTAATGAGGTGCGTTTATGTCCATAGTCAACGTACAGATTAATTAATCCAACCACCTTATCTTTTGATTTAATGGGAACGCAGTAATGCCCATGCTCGCCCATTCCATCATATCTGACCTCATGGCGGTCATCAATTGAGGATGCAAACACCACTTTGCCGGTAAGTGCGGCTTTTCCACACAAACAATTACCAATCGTTACCCGGCTGCACTTTTTTAGCATGTGCCATGAGATACCTCTTTGGCTTGTCATCACAAGCTCATCAGGGTTATCCTCCACAAGGAAAATACATCCGGTGGTTTTTGTTGACAGCCATGGAACCGTGCTTATCATTTCAAGGATTCTGTCCAGATATTCCTCTAAGGAAAGTGTCTGTATGGACAGTTGCATGATGGTGTTTATTACATTTTGGATCATATAATTTTGAGTCATCTTCACTTCTGACTCTTTGCGTAAAATTATACCGGCTATCGTACTGGCAACGCTTTTTAAGAAGTTTTCGTCCTCATCCGCTCGTTCATACCCCTCATCAACATAGACATTGATTACCCCAAGCAGCCTCTCATTTGACATTATCGGAACACAATAGTGTCCGTGGGGCAACATACCCTGATACCGGATTGTATGGTTTTTATCATCTATCCCTGATGAAAAAACAATTTCCTTTTTTAATGCCGCTAATCCGCACAGACATTTGCCAAAGGGTAAATCAGAACAAATATTCAACTGCTCCTCTGTAAAATTAAAATGAGCCGAAATCTTAATTGTTTCAGAATTATCCTCAAATGTAAAAATACACCCCTTTGATTTTAGCGAAATCCACGACACTGACATTAAAAGATGTAAAATATCGTTTAACTGTTCCTGTAATGAAACCGGCAGCAATGAGATATTCAGAATCGAATTGATTACATCCTGGACATTAACCTTTTGATTGATACTGGACTGCTGCAGACGTAATTGCCGTATAATTTCTTGTAACTTTGTCCTCGTTTCATAGTTAAACAGCCTTATTACCCCTAACATGGAAAAAGCAATAAACAAAGCCGCAATTGCCCTAAACACCTGAACAGGCATGTGGACAAAGGACATGAAAGTCTCGGTATTAATTATATTAGAGGGAAAGAAGCTGCTTTTGGGAACAATAAACCCCGCTAAAAAACCGTATGCTACAAAAAATGTAACTGTTAGAAAAAAGTGCTTATCGGCTTTGGACTTTTCTATCAGGTCTGTTTCCGTAGAATACAGCTTTAAACCAATAGCGGTGGCAACAGAACCAGGCAGCGCTAAGAAATACCGTGCAAGAATCTTAGCGGTCTTAAGCGGCTCACCTGAGTAATAAGCAATAATGAATATTATTGATAAAATTACCGGCATAAGCCACCATTTCAAGTGTTGAGAAAATTTCCTCATAGTCGTATTTTCACAGATTCTTAACGTCTTTCTGCTAAACTCAAACAGAAAACAAAGCGAGGAAACCAGAAAAACAAAACTTGCTGACTTTAAAATTGTATGAGAGGGATGTATAGATGACATCATTTCAAACCACTCATTTATTCCATGAAGTATTGCAAAGGAGGATAAAATCCAGATAAAACCGGATAGCTTAAATTGCCCCTCAGTTTTTGTCTGTACTGATATTGAAATGCCCATAAAAATGAAAGCAAACCCATAGATAAACAATACGTAGTCCATGTTTTGTCTAAAAAACTGTTCTACTGTCTCCATTAGCTAACTAAACGCCCCCTGTTCAAAATGTTAAAAATCAACTTACCAGCGCCCTTCTAACATAAAACCCACAAACCAATCCAAAAGTAAAGTCTAAAAATATACAATTAATTAAATACTTCTGTCAATCACCCTTCATTACTGTAACTTATGATTACTGCTTGTATTAATAAACATCTTTAAAATTAAGATAAAATAAAAACTGAAAAAAACAGTTGACTAAACAGTTCAATAAAATATTTAATATAGGTATGCTGAATGTAAAGACAGTGATATTGCTGACAGTGTTGGTGCTGCTTGCATTGTCATGCTCAAAAAAGGATATCAAACCGACATATACAGACCCTAAGGATACTTATGCAAGCGCTCTGAAGCTGATAGATAACAAGGAATACGAGGAGGGACGCAAACTCCTGACAGAGATAACCAATCGAGGCAGTGCGACTGACTATGCTCCGGAGGCTCAGTTAAAGATAGCTGAATCATACACACGAGAAGATGAAACAGAACTTGCAGTTACTGAGTACAGAAAATTCATTCGTTTATACCCTGGCAACAAGTACGCCCCATACGCTCAGTACATGATTGCCACTTTGACGTTTAACCAGATTGAGGGGGCAGACAGAGGGTTTAGAGCGGCTGAGGACGCCATAAAAGAATTTAATAAACTTACGGAAATGTTCCCACGAAATCCGTATCGTGAGATAATCGCCCTCAGAATACAGAAGTGCAGAAATATTCTGGCTGAGCATGAGTTCTATGTTGGCTCATTTTATCTTAAGAAAGAAGCATTTAAGGCAGCAGTGGAACGTTTTAACGTAGTGCTTAAAAAGTACCCCGATTTTAGTAATATGCCCGGTCTCTATTACAATTTGGCATTAGCAAACCTGGGACTTAAAGATATCCCTTTGGCTAAGGAATATTTTCAAAAAGTGTTAGAGACTGCTACTGACAAGAAAATTCTAAAAAACGCAAGGACCAAACTCAACTCGCTGAATTGAAGTGGATTTCTATCCTGTTTTCGTTTCTATAAAGGGTAAAAAGTGCATTGTTTTAGGTGGTGGTGATGTAGGACAGAGGAAGGCACTGTCGCTTTTAGAGGCGGGGGCCGAAGTTACGGTTATAAGCCCTGTTTTGACGCCTGTTTTAGAATCTCTGAAGGCGGAGGGCAAAATTCACCACATTGCAAGATGCTATGAAGACGGAGACCTTATGGAGGCTTTCATAGTGATAGATGCTACAGATGATATTGGCCTTAGTAAGACAGTTTCCAAATCCTTTGGCGGCCTTCTAAATATAGCCGGTGGCGGCGGTACTTTCATTGTGCCTTCCTCTTTCCACTGCGGAGGCTTAACATTTGCCATGTCAACAGAGGGCGTAAGTCCTGCCCTTGCTAAAACCATCAAAGAAGAACTACAAGACCTCTACGGCGGAGATTTTGCCGCTTATCTCGATTTTCTAAAGGAATTCCGCCTGAAAGTTCTTACATCTGTTTCTGATATTGCCGTAAGACATGAGCTTTTGCGTGTTGCCGGAGGTAAAGATGCAGTTAAAAAAGTCCGTACCGGAGCAATTGAGGAATTGAAAGAAGAGCTAAGCTTGCATTTGAAAGGCATTTTGTCACACGAAAACCATGAGTGATTTAACCCATTTTGATGAAAACGGGGCAGCCCGCATGGTTGATGTAACCCCCAAAGGGGTTACAGATCGTTTTGCACAGGCAACGGCTACCGTCAATATGCGCCCTGAAACACTAAACCTTATTGTAAATAAGGAGTTAGCAAAGGGTGATGTGCTTGCTGTGGCAAGGCTTGCCGGTATAATGGCTTCAAAGCAAACTCCTCATCTCATACCTCTTTGCCATCCTCTTATGATAACATCAGTGGCTGTGGATTTTAAGATAAATCTTACAGAGTCACAGGTGCAAATCAGCGCAGACGTAAAAACCTCCGGTCAGACTGGGGTTGAGATGGAAGCACTGACTGCAGTTACCATAGCAGCCCTCACCGTATATGATATGTGCAAGGCTGTGGACAAAAGCATGGCTATATCAGATATAATGCTTATAGAAAAACGCGGCGGTAAGAGCGGAACTTTTAAGAGGGAGACAGAAAGTGGCGCTAAAGGTTAAAATATGCGGCATTACAAATATAGAAGACGCTCTTTTAGCGTGCAAATTCGGAGCTGATGCTCTTGGTTTTGTTTTTTATAAAAAAAGCCCGCGGTATGTAACAATTGCTCAGGCAAAGAAAATTATAGAAACCCTGCCACCCTTTGTAATAACCGTCGGGGTGTTTGTTGACGAGGGGCTGGAGACAATCATCAGTACGTGTAAGGAGACAGGCCTTGACACAGTACAGCTTCATGGCGATGAGTCACCGCATATGTGCAGTGATTTGAAGCATCGTGTGCGACGGATTGTGAAAGCTTTCAGAGTAAGGGATTTTACCGATCTTAATACACTTAAGGCTTACAGCGCAGCCGATGCTTTTTTATTGGATACTTACACAGAGGAGGTGTATGGCGGCAGCGGCACCGTCTTTAACTGGGACATAGCTCAGGAGGCCGGGGAGTTTGGTAATGTAATTCTTGCCGGAGGCCTTACCCCTGAAAATATAGAAGAGGCTGTCAGACGGGTTAATCCATACGCGGTTGATGTAAGTTCCGGTGTAGAGGAAAAAAAGGGCAAAAAAGACCTCGAAAAGTTGCGCTTATTTATAGAAAGAGCAAAATCAGTTTTATTTTAAAATAATTAAGGCTTTTACACTATGCTGAGAGAGGGCACACAAAACCCTCTCTCAGCATAGATAGGTTTTTTGTTTTTATAACCTATGCCAAAAATAAAAACCTGCCTGTGCCGTCATCAGTAGTAAGCACCTCACCGCTGAATTTAAGCTCTGTAAATTTGCCGGAGATTAAATCTATTTCGCTTGCCGGCGTTATTGAAGCCTTAAAAAGCTCAAGCTCACAGTTACGCCTGTTGACTCTGTCCAGCCCAATAAATCGCACATAAGCCTCTATCCGCTTATTGGTTGATATGTTGGTTATGCTGCCTGTTAGCGCATCGTAGGAATAATCCACCTTTAACTTCTGGGCATCAGTGATACTAGCTCCTTCAATTGTATATATGCGGCCTGTTTCATAATCTACCTCGTAATCCGTACCAGCAACAAACGTAACCGAAGTGTCAGTAGCTAACATTACTACTACATCATTCGGGGCATTCTTTAAATTTCTGTATGTTAATTTTGTGTATTTACCGGCATAAGGCGTTATTTCCTCAGCATTTACTGCACCCGTTCGTTGGACTAACTCTTCATTATCACCAAGAAATGCAAGTCGCAACGTATCCTGTGTATAGTCCGATAGGGTAAACTCAAGCGACTGCTTATACCCTGTTATGACTGATTTTGTGACATTGCCGTAGGAACTCCTCGTTTTGGATTTCATATCCACTTTGGTTATCACAGGAGTTGTAAGTTTAAACGCTGTGACATTACCAAGCAGTATTTCACCTGTTTTTGCACCTGTGGTGTTATCCAAAATATCCATATACAGGTTTCCTGAGCCAATAAAAGCCCCTTGTACATAACTTTTTAAACTATCTCCCATCTTTCATACCCCGTTATTTCTTTCCATCTTTTGCAGCCAATAATCCCGCTGCCGACATTACCCCGATTACCGACAGGGCAGTGTCTTTATCAATTTTACCAATAAGTAATGCCGCCACAGTCATTAAAATCAGCACACCTGTTAGTGATGTCTTAGGGTGTTGCGTTATAGCTTCTATTAACTTATCCACGTTCAAACCCCCTTTATTCTTTTTCTGTCATTCCCGCCTACGAGCGGGAATCCACATCCTTTTAAAAATTGGATTCCTGCTTTCGCAGGAATGACAAATAAGTTTTTAATTAGTACCGCAACTGACTTTTGCCCACACTTTTTGCTGATTACCGTTTTCATCGAGCACATCTGTCACCTCATACCGGCAGCCATTTTCCATTTTCCCAAAAACTCCAAGCGTATTGTTATCACCATCTGACGATGCAGTTACTCCCATACCTGCACAACCGTAAGCCAATAGTGCAAATACCAATACTGCTGATGCAGCTAAAAACATTCCTCTTTTCATTCCGTACCTCCCAGTTCTTTGATTATTTTTACAATTACCGCCTGTTGGTCTGCATCAGTAAAAGCCTTCTTTGCATCTTTTAATAGTTGTTTCATGTCATCTTTCTTTGCCTTTTTGGCTGTTACGATTTCAGGCTTGCCTAACCGCTCTGTTTCGGTATGGCCGTATGTGGTAAAGACAGATAATAACAACCATATAGCCATGCAAAAGCCAAAAATTTTAAGGACTGGATTCCGGCTTTCGCTCGGAATGACAGAAAGGAAAGACTCCTGTCCTCTGTCATTCCCGGGGGTCAGCGACCCCATGCAGAGCGGGAATCCAGTCCTTTTATTTCTTTCACTTTTTCTACATATTTCCACTTTTCCCTCCCTTAATTCCATGTATAGCCAATGCCTCTGAACATATTGTTTTTATTGAAAGTCTGCAATTTCCATCGCATGCCTGTGCTTGTGCCAGTGTAAGCCGCTGTCCCTGAGTACATTGTCACATTATCACTATAGTTTCCCTCACTGGCCAGCGTTACCTGATTCCAGTTTGTACCATTATCATTTGTTACGTATGCTTTCCAGTCCGTGTTTACAACTGCTGTTGGGTCAAGCTGTTCCTGTAACACCATAAACCGCCCTTGTGTTGGTGATGATAGTGCTGCTGTTGAATTTGAGACAAGAGTCATATTGTCTAATACGCCACCTCCCATAACATAAGCTACTGTTGGAGGTGTGAAATTATCTGTCCAAATAACAGAGCTGCTAATGTGGTATTCATCTAAATACCCCGTTAATGGGCCGCTTGTATCAACGTCAGCTCCAATTAGAACAGCAGCAGAATTAGAATAAATTGTAGCGCTTGAGGTATTATTACTTGCATAAACCCCGTTGTTATAACATCTCCAATTGCTGCCATTTCTAACAAGAGCAATATGTGTCCATGTTGTTTGAGAAATACTCCCACATGGCGCATTATTGAGTACATCATACGAAGTGCCGTTTGACGAGACACTATATTTTAATGTGCCTGATGAGTATAATATTTCTATTGAATGGTCACTTCCACCTGTCCTTTTCACATAAACATATTGGCCTGCTGTTGAATTTAGATAAATCCAGAAATCTATTGTAAAATAATTGCCAAAATTGAAATAGGTCTGTGAAGGTATAGATAAATAATGTGCACTACCATCGAAATAAGCGCTTTTGCCACCAAATTTAGACTGAGTCGCTGATTGAGTCACACCGGTAACATTGATAGTATTATTGTTTGATGAACTATCCACAAAAGTAGAGCCGCTACCATCAGCGTGAACTATTAATAAAGCTGAATTATCTACTGAAGAAGCTGTGGGCATATAGTTACCTGTATTCCAAATATACTTTGCCGAGACACCTCCGCTACCTGTTAAACTGATAGTGTTATTGTCCTTAAACTTATCAACTATACCGTCCACCATCTGATAGGCTGACATAGAGGCGTTAGCAGATATTCGTAAGGCATTCATGAAGATATTTTCCTCAATCCGGTCTGCCACCTTAGTGACTCCATTAGAGCCTGTCTTTAATGTGAAATTATCAAAGGCAACTGAGGAACCACCTCCGCCACCTCCCTGAGCTGCAGCGTTAACCCATTGTGACCCATTATAAGTTAGCACTTGGTTGTTTGTTGGAGAGACAATATTAGTATCCCCTAAATTAGTCATATTTATATTTGCCGCCGTAATTACTCCGGATGCTGTGGCTTTCATGTAACCAGACAGCGGTGTTGTGATACTGTTTGCGAAAGTAACCGGCGCTGAGGCATATAACGTACCAGTGGTTATGGCACTGGTAGTTAACCCTGCAAATGTAGGGCTGGCCGTGTTTGCAACACTCTGGTTAAGATAGTTCCGATATATATCTGTGAAAGGATGTATCGTTGTGCTATCTGTGATATTGTCGTAGTAGAGCTTGCCTGTTAATGCTGAAAACACAGAGCCATCGTGCCAATACTTATTGACTCCTTCTGTGACATTATCGGTAACTAAACCTCCTGTGTATAACTTGTTGCCATAAAAATAGGCAATACCATTAGTTGTAGAATGTGACAATGCTCCTGTAAAGGTAATATCCTTAGCCGAGAGACTACCACCACCCGTGATATTGTCATAATAAAGAGATTGCCACGTTTTGTCACCAAATAAAACCTTAGTTAGAGCTCCCGGTTGTATGAGTTGACTATATAAGTCTGCCTGTGTGCTTAATGTCCCTGTGATACTGCCCCATGTAACTGCCCCTGCACCAGATGGTGTAGAATTTATCCAATTGCCGGAACTATATGTTAGAACCTGTCCGTTTGTTGGATTTGTGATAACAACATCAGTAACATTATCCAAAGTCTGTAGATTATAATATTGCACAAATCTATCACGAAACCATGGGGCTAAGTCAGTTTGTGATGTTATAGTACCCGTAATACTACCCCATGTTCCAGCCCCGCCAGTAGCCGTTATAATACCGGTGCCTGAATCGTACCCTATCCCTGTGCCTGCTGATAAAACTGCTCTTGCTCTGCCGTTTGTAAAAAACAATTTATTGCTGCCTTCTGTTATATTGTCAGAACTTTGCAACGCCCATAAATTTACAAACCTTGTATCTGTCCTTCCTGGCGTGAAATATAAATGACCAGAACTTTCTGTCACATTATCGGTGTAAAGATGACCGGCAAGAGTTTGATAGAGCAAGTAATCATGCCAATACTTATGGGAGGTTTCTGTAATATTATCTGTGGTAAGACTATCTCCATTAATGAAATAACTGTAATTATAGGTATCGCCACCAACGCCATATGATGCAGCACCACCCCAGCTCCCATTAACCTGCCACGCATATGCTGAGGTCGTAAAAAATGTTGACAATATGATAAACGTTATTATCCTTTTCATCACTTTCTCCTGTTATTCCGTTCCGATACATGACATTTTTATGGTTGCGTTATCGGGGTTATTTAGCAGATTACCCCTGACGTACTTAACCGGTATGCCTGTAACGCTAAAAAAGGCGGTTTTTTCACTAAGATCTGAGGCGGTTAAGTCGTAGTTAACCATCTTCCCAAAATACTCACCGGTTACACTGCCCTCAAGGGCTACTGTTGCGTTATCTGCTACTTTGCTTGTTGTTACCTGACATGTCCAGTCTTTCAGTGGTTTGATTAACGCCTGAGCCGCTGCCACACCTGTTGCAGACTTTTCAAACAGGGTAAAACTATCGGCAAAGGATATGGTTGCCAGTGCCAAAATCGCTAATATTAAGACTATTTGTGTTATTTTTTTCATTAAGCGTTACTCCTTTATGCCGGGGGTCGCTGACCCCTCTTAGCTGTCAGTGCCTCCCGGCATCTATAATGCTGGGAGTACACTGCTACTCCAGTTTTTGTCATAACAACAAGGCTCTCTCCCTCCCAAATCAAAGAGGCTGAGCCTTGTTGTAACCCGTTTAAAACTCCTCTTATGTCCTCAAGCAAAGTATTAATCCTTGAACCGGTCTCTTTTTTGTCTTTTGAACTTTTACCGATAACAAAAACAGTGAAGCTAAAGTCAACGTTATACAGAAGCTCCATGCCTCCCTCTGTCTGTAACTTTGCCTTAGCTCCGCCGTAAACTAAAAGTGCTGCCGGTAATTTCATGCTGCCTGTGAGTGCATCCTCAATGTTACCTACGTGTATATCAACAGTGGCAAGGCCGCTGACCTGACAGAGTGTGTCTGTTATCAGGGTTTCCATTTCTTCTATCTTTAACATTAATAGCTCCTCAGCTTATCAATGGTAAACACCCTGCCGTTTGTTGTTTTATTTGACTGTGCCAGTCCTGCCGATGTCTCTTGCAGGCCTAATGAAGCAGCGCCTTTTGAGATGTCTTTTAGTAAAGAGACGGCATCGGTATAGGCTTTTTTGGTCTTTTCATCAACTTCTAACGAGGAACGTTGATACAGGTTATACACGGTAAGTGTAACGGCAACGGACTTAATGACATCCGGCACTATTGAAAGCGGCAGTTTATACCGCGTTGCCAGATAGCTGTCAATAACTCCGTCAGACTGGGTTATCGCAGAATTTACAAAGTCAACATTAACTGACCCTGTGTTTTCGTCATCCGTTAACTCAATGGCTGCCGCCTCTTTAATTACCGCATATATGTCCGTTGCCGTTATATACATTAACCCTCCCCTATCCCAGCCAGGGCACAACCAGAAGCTCTGATGTACCTTTCCACGTGTTTGTGGCCCCGGTTGATGTTACATCATTCATAAGAAGGGCGCGTGCCTCGCCCTCTAAAGACGGAGGCACGATCAGTATTGTTGGCATTATGCCAAGTGGCCGTCCGGTGTCATCGGTGTACTGCATCATAGCGGATCTGGCAGCAGAGTAGTTAGTTGAATCAAGGGTTTTTTCAGATCTATATGCTAATTGCCACAGTCCATATCCAGTGTTGTATCTGACATCAACGCCATAAATATACTTACGTTTAAAAAACGCATTAGCGTCTTTGAGATTGTCAAGGCTTACAAACTCAACAGTCCTGCGGTTTTGAAACACAAAGGGTTTAACCGCTCTGGACAGATCAAGAAGATACCACGGTGTGCCGCTATCGTCAGCAAAATTTGAAACACTTGAGCCGTTGACAGTGTGGTTTGCTGCAAAAAATGCCTTGCCATCATAGCATTCGTTAACACTACCGTCTTTAAAAAGCTCAAAGATTAACTCATCCGGGTGAGTGGCGGCAACACGGGCAAACTCCTGAACTATAGGATTGTAAATGCCCAGATTGTCGTCTTCGATATCGTTTCTGTCAACCTCAATTGTACTTTCGAAGTCCTTGTTATTGATGGTAAAATCGTGTGTTGAGAGGTTTTGAAGCACACGGTCACCAACCCACTCTCTCATACGCGGAAATGCTCCCATAAATCCATACTTTTGCTCTCTGCTCTGACTCTGTACAATCATAGCAATGCGCTGATAAATGGGCGTAATGTCGTTAAAGGCGTTGTCAAATACCAGACTGAATGACTGATATATGGCATCCAATGTTTGTTGATTTAGTATCATCTTTTCTCCTTTTTGTTTCCTTTAGGGCGAATAATTATTTGCCCCTACCTGAATTTAACCCAAACGCCGTTGGAGTTTACGTCAAACACTTGTCCTGCGATTGATCTGGTGCCGGTACCATCAGTTTTAGCTACAGTCTGGTCATCCACGATGTAGCAGTCCTTACCAATATCAGCACGAGTTATCTCATCAGTTGAAGCTGAATTTCCATATGCAAAGACCCCCTTTGATACCGATACGACTTTGTCTCCGGCAGCTCCTCCTGAGTTATCTGCATACGAGTCAGAACGGCCTATCCCTCTTATGGTTGTTGCGGTTGCTCCGGGTGTAGCGTTTCCGCTTGCATCAACCGCTACAAGCGCTCCCTTATAAATTACCTTCCCGGCTGCTACATCAAGCTGCAACATGTCGCCGCTTCTTGATACGGTGTTTCTATCTGCTGTTAAAGCTGACATTATTTGGCCTCCGTTGTGTGTTTACTTGCTGAGTCCCCTTTAGGGGAGTGCTGTCCCCGTTTAATCCACAGTTCGTCACTAATTCCCAATTGTTTGTTAACTGTGCGCTGGGTCTTATCAATTGCTGTACTATCAACCTTTGTTGCTTTTCCTGTAATGTCTTTAAGGGGAACAACCTCAGGGGATTTGGCAACAAACAACTTAAAACCCTCAGGATCTTTTGCTGCGTACTCCAATGCCCACGGCTTTTGCAACGGCATGATTTTACCCTGGCTTATGGCACTGTTTACGACAGTTTCGGTATCCTGTTTAAACATTGCTGCCTTCAGTGTCATGACCTCTTTTGTGAGGGTTTCAATGCTGTCGTGCGATTGTTTCATAGCCAGCACCGTTGCCTTAACCTCTGACACTGTCGCCTCAGGAGTCAATCCGATATCTTTCAGGATGTCTTTATAAGCTGTGTCCTCAGTTATGGCAGAGGTCAGTGCCATGACCTCTCTTAAGGCATCGTCTTCATTAGCCCCGTCAGATAAGCCAAGGGCTTCATAAACTCTCTTCATTGGTTTTACCTCCGATTTTTTGTTTTTTATTACTGCTTCATCCTCCTTATTGACTAACGGAACCATACCGTCTATAGCCGGCTGATTCGTAAGCGCCGCATTTATAAGTTTCACTACCCGGTTATCTTTTGTGTCTTTTAAAAACACAGGGGACAGATACCGGTACTCTTTGTTGTTGATATAGGCTTTGGCTTTATCAGTCCACTCGACTTTTGCCCAGATTCCCTCAGTGCCCCTGTAGGTCAGCTTCTTAATCCATCCGGCAGCTGGGGCCTCGGCTCCGGTAAGCGTTTGATGTTCGTAATCAATTACCATATCATTTTGCCGTTTACGGAAATCTTTTATCACCTCGGCTGCTGATTGGTCATCGCACAGAAAATCCCCCTTGCTGGTTTTGTGATAACCATAAGGAATAATCTGTACCTCATCCACGGCATTAACTATCTCACTGCACACGATTACTTTCATTGTTTTACCTCCTTAACAACATCTGAAATGGGGGGTTGAGCTTCCAAAGCGGGGTTTGGGGTCTTTGTCCCCAATGTTTTTTCACCATCTAACGGTTTAGGAATTCCGAATTTTTCGTATATATGGTTCGTGCTGATTCCTGTAAAACCCATATCCACGAGGGTTTTATAAGTGTTAGCGGTTTTTACCAAATCGTCTTTATCCTCAAAATTAAATCTAAACTTAGGTATGCCTATGTTGGGGCCAAAGTTAAACTTTACCCATGGAGTTATGATGTAGGTTTTAATGGTTTTAGCAAGTGCTGTGGCATCGGATTCCAAAAGGTCTTGCCTTACATTTTGTGCCTCCTGCTCAGAGCCAAGTTTCCCCTGCATACTTTCCACAGCGGCAGTGTGCCCAAGAATAGCCTTAGTCATTGACTTGTCACAGAATGAGATAAAGTCATTGAAAGCTGAACTGTTACCGTTTATTTTAGACTCAAGGAGTTCTATCAGGGTGTTATCGGAAATCACTGCGGCGGAATCCACGCTGAGATTAAACACAGCCTGCTTAAGCGCCTCTATTTCACCCTTACCGGCGCCAGACTTATATTTACCAATGCGCATTGGCACGGAAAACAGCTCGTTAAACACCACCCAGTCCTTAATTCCATAGCTTTTAAACAGATACATGTATGCGCATGGCCTTAGAAGTCCGGCACGAGGAAGTATTCCTGAGCGGCTGCGATATCTGTGAATTACAAATTTGTTTGCTGGCAACATTTCACCATAGACAGGCTCGTCATCGGTTATAAGATTTGGCAGTGGCAAGATACCGTCTTTTGAGAAAAACGTAAACCGTTTTTGATCCACCCACTTAAGGTTATCTATATAAACTTGCCCTTTACGCCTGGGGTCGCTGACCCCCCACAATATCTCAACTACAGAAAACCCCTTTCCTATGGCATCAAGCATATCCATGAGGGCATCCTCAAAGTTTTCGATGTAATCGAACATCACTTTAGTTGATTGTGCAATCTGAATATCCTGTTGAGAATCAGAGGCGGGGAGAATTTCCCAACCGAGGCGAGCGACCTGAGCTTTTCTAATCTGAAGGATGCTGCCTAAGTGCGAATCCTTTTCCTCTATCTCAGAAAATAATTCAGCCTGCCGCGAAATGTTACCGGCGTCTGCCTCTTTAAAGATTCTTGAGAGTTTTTCAAGTGTAAGTCCCTCAGACGGATAATTGTTGTACCTGTCACGAACGCTTACTACGGAGATTTCTTCATAAACCGGACTATCTTGTGTTGCAACGGCTTTAACCTTTTTACTTTTTAGGGCAGGCTTAGTTTGCGCTGTATTAGAAATTGCCATGTGTTTTCCTCGCTTTTTCTATTGATATTGCGTATAAGAGTTTCTGTTTTTTCAGTTTTGAACTAATCATGTACTTAGGTTATCAGATAAAAAGAGACGGGTATGTAAAAACTGATAAAACGCAGGATGGTGGGGAAAAAATTAAGTTGGGTCTCAATTAAGAAACCTACATCGACCTTGCTTTTATGTGGTACAATAGAAATATGAGCAGAAAATTAAATCTCACAATACGCCGTTACAATAGCTTTGAGGAAATGAAGGCTGACGAGTATAAGTATTGGCAGCAGCAACCTGCTCATGTACGTATGGATGTTGTGGAGGAGCTTACGAGAGAGGCCTTCTTCGGACTCAGGGATTTACCGCCCAATGAATCAAGACTTCAAAGAACTCTTTGCCATATTAAACGCTGAGGCTGTTAAATATCTGGTTGTAGGGGGCTACGCCGTATCCCTTCACGCACAGCCGCGTGCTACAAAAGACCTCGACATTTTCATCAAACCGGACAAGAACAATGCGGATGCCCTTTTCAGGGCACTGGCAAAGTTTGGTGCACCGCTTGAGGGGGTGAAACCTGAGGATTTCATAGAAAGCGGTTCGTTCTTTCGTATGGGAACACCTCCTTTCATGGTGGATATCCTACCTGAGATGACTGGAATTGATTTTGACAGCGCATGGGAACGCCGCGAGATGGAAACTATTGATACCAAAACCAGCCTACAGGCGGCGTTTATCTGTGCTACCGACCTTATCACGGCAAAAGAGGCGGCAGGCCGCCCTCAAGACCTTGCTGATGTAGCAGCGATTCGTAAAGCACAGAACCAAAGCGATAGACCATAAATCTAAACGCACTTGCAAAACAAAAAAACCGTTCAAACCATGACGGAGTGGTAACATTAGACAAAAGATTTTTTGTCTGGTATTACTGAGGACTCCGCAGCCTTTGAATCATTGCAAAATAATCATAGAATCTGTACAATAAACCTGAGGAAAACAATAATCATCGCATAGCAGACCGTGTTGATTTTGCTATACGAGGATATTAACAGAAGTAATAAAAAAAAACAATTGGGGAGGGCTGCTTAAAATGAATGAAATCAATATATCAGAAATAATAAATAATGCTCAGAGATATAATGCGAGAGTGTTCAAAAAACTGTGTCATGAAGTCTAATTAGAGAGCATTTTTTGGAAAGTATATTTTCAGAAACTGCCTAACTGAATTATATTATCAGTTATAACAAAAAGGAGGCATGACACAATGA
>JADFXG010000040.1 GCA_015233895.1 Nitrospirota bacterium
TGTAGGCAAGGTTTGGTTTTTCGTCACGCCCGGAGTTCCATATTCCCTCGATAGAGTCTATATAGTAGTAGCCCTCGTTGGTTTTCTGGTCAAAACGTACATCGTCAAAGATGAAAAACTCAGCCTCCGGTCCAAAATATGCCGTGTCGGCTATCCCTGTTGACCTCAGGTAATTTACCGCCTTCATCGCTATGTAGCGTGGGTCTCTGCTATAGGACTCTTTAGTTATCGGATCGAGAATGTTGCAAATCAGATTCAATGTGGTGTGAGTCCTGAAAGGGTCAATAAATGCCGATGTGGCATCAGGAAGCAGCAACATATCAGAGGCATTTATGGCCTGCCAGCCTCTTATCGATGAGCCGTCAAAACCAAACCCCTCCTCAAAGGACGACTCCTCCAGCTGCCCAATAGGTACAGACAGGTTCTGCCACACGCCGGGGAAATCCACAAATAGTAAGTTTACCATTGCTACATTATTTTTCTTAGTTAGTTCCAGTACCTCTTTTGGTGTCATGTTGTTCGAAACCTCCGTTTTTTAATGTTTTCACTCTCTTGTCCTTATTTTATTACCACAGTTTTTTGTATCTTTAGTTCACCCCCCCCTTTTTTTTCATCTTAGGATAAATTAGCTGCAGACGTTGCAATTTGGATTCTTTTTTATCCTGAACTTTCTAAATTCCATGTCGTAAGTATTAAACATAAGCATTGTGTCCTTAAGCGGCCTGCCAAAACCCGTGAGTATTTTTATTGCCTCGATAGCCATAAGACAGCCAAGAGCGCCCGATACGGCACCCAGCACTGGAAACCCCAACTCTTGCCAGTCTGGGTCATCCTCAGGAAATACACAATCAAGACAAGGCGTTTTCCCCGGTATCACGTTAAACAAGTAGCTCTCCATCGCATTCATTGCAGCCTCTACCATTGGAACTCCGTGTGCCACCGATACCTTGTTTAATATCCTTCTTTCATAAAAGTTTGGCCTGGCCGAAAGTGCAATATCTACTTTACCGATAAGCTCGTCTGCAATTTTTTCACTTATCCGCTCGTCGTAGATTTCCACCTCCACCTGCGGGTTTAGCTCCTCTATAAATTTCTTTACTGCTATAACTCTGCTGTTTCCAACCCAGTCATGTTTCATAAGTATCTGCCTGTTTAAGTTCGATAGTGTCAATTTGCCGTAGTGAACTATAAACAGTTTACCAATGCCAGCCGATGCAAGATACACGGCGGCATTTCCCCCAAGACCGCCAATACCTGCAATCAGTGCAGATTTGCTTTTTAACGCACTCTGCTCTTTTTCACCAAATCCGTCTAAGAGCATCTGTCTCTTATACCGCTCTCTTTCAAACTCGGATAAAGTATTGTCAACAGACAACTGCATCGTAATCAACCCCCAAACCTGCCATTAACATTTCAAGCTCAACATCCACGTCCTCGCCAATAAGACCACAGGCATCTGAACGGCACTGCACACAGTGCCCCATCTGCGGCAGGTAGTATGCACACTCGGCTCTGATGTCAACAATCTCACTGTGCTTAGGAATCCTTAGATGTGAAAACTCACCCTGTGGTATCAAAGGCATGACATTCATTATCTCAGCCCCATACCGAGCCGCCCTGAGCGCTATAGTTGTAATTTCTTTATCGTTAACTTCTGGCATTAAAACCGTGTTGATTTTTACTGCAAATCCATAATTAGTGGCGGCCTTCAGACCATCATACTGTTTTTGCAAAAGGAGTTCCGCCCCTTCAACACCAGATAACTTTCTGCCCTTGTAATTCACCCACGAGTAAATTTTTTGGGCCGTGTGGGCAGTAGCCGCGTTAATTGTTATGGTTATGCTGCTTATTCCAGCCTCTTTTAAATCCTCAATCCTGTCTGCCAAAAGAAGACCGTTTGTTGAGATACACAGTATAAGCTCAGGGAATCGGGAGCTTATTTCCTTACAAACCTCCAGTGTGGTTTCATTAAAAATAGAATCCCCGGGGCCTGCTATCCCTATAACGCTGAGATTGGTTTTTCTGTCAATAAGAACTTCAACGCGCTCCACCGCCTCATCTTTACTTAGTAACCGGCTTGTTATTGCCGGTCTTGATTCATTGGCGCAGTCGAATTTTTTTACACAATATCTGCACTGTACGTTACACAAAGGAGCAACCGGCAGGTGCAGCCGTCCGAATTTGCCGTGCGCCGCCAATGAAAAACATGGGTGGCTTTCTAACAACATCCTTTTATTAATCATAATTCCCGCCCTTTCTTTTAAAGAGCCGTGTGGCTGTGGCATTTTCTCGTACATACCCTTCTACATGCCTCACAGCCAATACAGTTATCAGGATTTGACAGAGACATGACCTTGTTGCCCAGATCGTCCCCAAACTCATCATCGCCTTCAAACGGCTTGTCAATTAGCTCAAGAACTCCTCTGCCGCAGACCTTGTAACACCTGCCGCACCCTAAGCACTTACTTATATCAATGGAGTCCAAAAACCTTGGGATCCATACCGTCCCGCCTCTTGTCAAACCTATCATTTCACCCATACGAAATCCTCCTGCACTTATACTGAGTCGCGTTCAAAGATATAAATAAAATACTGGATTCCTGCCTACGCAGGAATGACAGGATAAGAACCACCCCTTTGTCATCCCGCACCGCCCTTTGTCATCCCGCACTTGTTGCGGGATCCAGTCCTTTTTCTCCACCATTACATTATATTACCTTTTTGGCAGCTACTTGGTATTAGATAGCCGCAACGCCCCTCTCTCCGGTTCTAACCCTTACGGAGAGCTCTACCGGCGAAACAAAGATTTTACCGTCTCCGTGGCGTCCCGTCTGATTAGCATTTATCACTGCATTAACTGCACTTTCCACCATTGTCTCCGGCACCACCACAGTCAGCATCCGCTTGGGAACGTATAACACCGGCTTTTGCAACTGATGCTCCAGCGCATACACTGACGGTGTGGGCACAAGCCTTACAGCAGAAGAGAGCCCGTCTTTCATCTCATCGTCATACTCAAAATTGAGAACGCCTTTTTGCTTTCCCCTGCCGTCCACACTTTGAATACTCATAGAGGGCAGCCCAAGCTCCTCAAGGGCCTTTTTAGTGTCAGGCAGCTTGTGCCGGCGGATTATTATAGTTAGCTCTCTCATAACGTGGTTTCCCCAGTCCGTATTGTATAGGACTTTTCAACCGGTGTTACAAAAATTTTACCATCTCCAATGAAACCCGTTTTCGCTTTTCCCTCTATAATCTTAATCACCGTATCCACCTCGTTGTCCTCTACGACAATAAGAAGCAAGGTCTTTGGCAGCTCGTCATATGTAACAGGGCCAACCTGAAGGCCTTTCTGTTTCCCTCGTCCAAACACCGGCATTTTTGTTAAAGAAGGAAAACCAGCCCCCTCAAGTGACAACACAATTTCCTGTTCTTTTTCCGGTCTTATAAATGCTCTTATCATTTTCATCTCACTGTACCTCCGTATGGTTTATAGTATTGTCCATAAGTGCTTTTTTAAGCCATGGAGCCGGCGACTTTTGTATTGTCTCCTGTAGGTTTTGAAGCAGCTCGGTAATTACCGACCCCTCATCTACCTTGATCGGCATGACTGACCGTTTTACAAGCCGTGCGGCAGCAGGACCTCCTATTTGCGTAAAGTAAATTATTTTACAATCACAAAGCTTCTCCACCTTTGCCTCAACCTTATCAATATGCAGTTGGCCCTCATTGCGGCTTTCCTGTATCTCTGTGGTCTCTTCATTACTGAATGTCCTTCTTTCAATAAATTCACAACCAGTGTATTTCATCTCATAAACCTCAAAATTACCGGCTCTGCCGAAGTGCTCATCCACTTTCCCGCTGCCTGTTGTTGCAAACGCTATTTTCATCTATGGCCCTCCATTAAAATGGTTCCCATTTCATTGACCAACTCTGTAGCCCCCCTGTATCCTACACGCACTTTTGCCGTATAACCAAGCATCTTATGCACAGGAAAGCCCATCTGTAAAATTGGTATGTTTAATGCCCTTGCAATGTCAGTGCCATGAGAGTTGGTTATCAATAGATCAAAATCCCCTTTTATTGAATACATATCCCCTGTGATTATCTCCTCAGCTATGATGTGCCTTAATCTGTCTGATTTGTTTGGGCAAACGGCAAGTTTAACCTGAGACCCCATTTCGTACAATAACCGGGATAACTGTATAAGGTGGTCTGTCTCCATAGCGGCACATATGTGTTTTCCGCCATAAAAATAATGGGCATCCCTCTGAGCGTCAACCAAAATATCTCTCTGCAACAGATACTTATCCGGAATTGCGCTGCCGCTTATAGCACTAAGCGTACTCATAAACCTGTCAACATCGGCTAAAGATGACAGTCCCTCAAAGACCACATATTTAGTAGAGCATAACTCGTTAATTTTCTTAGCAACAGTTTTCATAGCAGTGCCAACTGCTATTGTAAACTCAGCAGCAGGAAGATGAACGATTTCACTTATTTTTAAGCCTCCTGAGGTCAGAGGAGAAAACCCCTTGCGCCCTCCGTTTAAAGACGACAGGTCAGGCAGGGTGATGACTTGCAAATTAAAATCCTCAATTATAGTTTTTATCTCAGTGAAATCAGCCGGCGTTAAATGGGGCCCTATGAGCAAATTGACCAACCGTTTCTTTATCGGATAAATTCCTGCCTTTACAAGTGTTTCCACTGTTTTTTCAATTGCCAGCGCATACCCATCCTCTAAAGAGCTTAGATAGTCAGGGGTCGGGACATGAATTATTTTTATTCCTTTAAGCGTCTTTCTCAACTCAGCTAAAGCTCCCTCAACATCGTCTCCTTTTACCTCGGTAAGACCTGTGGTAACAACGGCTATTAATTGCGGCTTTTGTTTTTCGTATATACCGGTGATTATTTCAGCAAGCCTTTTTTCACTGCCTAAGACCACGTCCTCTGTGAAAAGTTTAGTGCTTTGCAAAGAAATCGGCTCGTTGAAATGGTTCGTTAACAGCACCTTTGTCAAAAAATTACAACCCTGCGCTCCATGAACTACCACCGCAGTTTTATCTATCCCCTGAAAGGCTAATGCTGCTCCAACTCCCAGTGAGTGCTCAAGCGGATTTACCACAAGAGGTCTTTCGGCACTATCTGTCTTTACACTACAAAGCTTCGGCTTATCTTTAGTGTAAAAGGAAATGGAGTTGGAAATATCCCTTGCAAGATTTATTAAACCATCGTAACCTGCATAAGCAGTGTGCCTTTCCTGATTTACATCTATAAATGGAAACCCCTCTTTTGCCGCAAGATAAAAATTCCGTCCTCCGGCCACAAGTATGTCCCCTCGTTTGTCTCTCATTAATCCTGCCAGGTTCTTTGGCGTTACGTCCTCATAGAGCGGAGCGTCATCGCCTAATATCCCCTTCATTTTAACCTCATCCTCAAAAGTGCTCTTTTTAGTTCCTACGGCAACAATCTCTATGCCCACATCCATAAGAGCAGAAATCAGAGACCAGCTTTTGACCCCACCTGTATAGAGCACAGCCCTTTTACCGGAAAGAGAGGAATACGCTTTGAGCGATGTATTTACCCTGCTTTCGTGTGCAGAGATAACCGCCTCCACCTGCTGTAAAAACTGAGGAGAGTTATCTAAAGAAGAGGCTATTGCTCTTAATGCCTCCGACATTGACGTTTTGCCGTAAAATGAAACCTCCACGTATGGAATATTGTATTTCCTCTGCATTTCAACGGCAACATTGATCAGTGCGCGGCTGCACACCACTACGTTTAACTTTGCATGGTGAGCGCAAGTAATTTCATTAAAAGTGGAGTTACCGGTTATCCGTGATAGAATCCTTACTCCAGCCTCCTCAAGCACAGGCTCTACAAAGTCTAAGTCACCGGCAATGTTATACTCGCCTATCAGATTTATGTCATAGGGGGTCAGATGTGGTGGCTTTCCCGTGCCTATGACGTAATCAAGCAACGCCTCTCCTGCTATCCTGTTGCCCAGATTCTTTGGCCCCACAAACCCCGGACTAAGCACTGGTATTACCCTTACAGAGAGAGCATCTTCTGCTTTCTTACAAACAGTTTCCACATCCTCGCCGGTAAGCCCGCTTACGCACGTAACATATACAAAAACGGCAGATGGTTGAAACTCATCCTTACAGAGGCGTATCGCATCATATAGCTTATTTTCAGAACCAAAGACTACGTCCAGCTCTTTCATGTTGGTGCTAAATCCCATACGATGGAAATGCCCCTTAGTTGAGACAGTGCCACGACCCTCCCATGTGTTTGACGTGCATCCAACAGGCCCGTGCACAAGATGTACGGCATCCGCTATGGGCTGAAGAACAATCATAGCGCCATCAAAGGCGCAAGACTCCCCTCCCCTGCTTCTGCACACCTTGTGCCCCTCATCTGCCTGGCACACACCCACTGTGAGTTCATCCACATTTTTGTACACTTTTAACGGCTCCTATCGTATTACGTCAAAATTCATTGTGAACATCGACTTTCTGTCCATTTCATCCAACAGAGTGTTTACAATCCAGGTTGTAAGATTGATAGCTCCCTGATAGCCTATAATTGGGTAGCGGTGAAGGTGATGCCTGTCAAAGAGAGGAAATCCGATGCGAACAAGAGGCGTTTGAGTGTCTCTCCACAGGAATTTGGCATACGAATTGCCAATAAGTAAATCAACAGGTTCCGTAAAAAGCAGAGACCTCAGGTGCCACATGTCTTTTCCAACATAAATTTTAGCATCCTTTCCGTTAGGACTTTTACTAAGCAAAAGTTCTGCGTCTTTAGCAAACGTTTCATCTCCATTTGTACAGAGGATATGAACAGGGCGTCCTCCCATTTCAAGGATAAAAGACATAAGCCCCATTAGCAGATCAGGGTCGCCAAAAAGTGCAAACCTCTTACCGTGCACATAAGGATGGGAATCTATCATAGCGTCAACCGCCCGTCCCCGTTCGTTTTCAATCTCGGAGGAAACGGCCTTGCCGGTTACGGCTGTAATAAGGTCAAGAAACTCGTCGGTATTTTCTATGCCTATTGGTACAGGGGCAAGCTTAAAATCTTTTCCCCAGACATTTTTAATAAATTCGCCGGTCTTTATAGTTGAATACTTTTGTATGGCAACCGTAGAGAGCGCATTGACGGAGTCTTTAAGAGCGCTCAAAGGTGTACCCCCCGGAAAAAGCCGGTACCTGCCGGTATTGGGGGAATCCAATACATCGCTTATGTCAGAGAGTACTGTTGTTTTAACGCCCATTGAATTCATAAGACGTTTGATTTCCAAATAATTGCCGGTATAGGTATCAAACCCGGGAATTATATTTATCGAATCTGTAGTGGCACTTTTCACAGCCCCCGCAACTCCGCTTAAAATCCCCTTCATCATATTGTCGTAGCCCGTAATGTGTGAGCCGACAAAACTCGGAGTGTGGGCAAATGGAATTGCCAGGCTTTGCGGTACAATGCCTTTTTCCACAGCGCTTTTAATAAAAGAATTAAGGTCATCCCCTATTACCTCTGCCATACAGGTAGTAGATACCGCTATCATATCGGGTTTATACAGGGTGTAAGCGTTTTCAAGCCCCTCCAGCATGTTGCTGACTCCGCCAAACACAGCTGAGTCCTCAGTCATGGAGGATGACACTGCCGCCACAGGCTCCTTAAAGTGTCTGCTAAGGTGGCTTCTGAAATACGCAACACAGCCCTGAGAGCCCTGCACAAAGTTTAAAGTATTTTCAAATCCTAAAGCACAGAGCATAGCGCCAAGAGGCTGACAGGCCTTTGCAGGGTTTATAACCAAAGCCTCTCTTTTGAAGTTCTTTTCCCTGTACTCATCGCCTGCGCTCCACAGCGCAGTTTTTTGTACCTCCTCTTCCGGGCACGGATTTTCAAATTCCCGTTTTCCCTTGAACTGTTTTATATAAGTCTCGTCAGTAAAAAGCTCGTTATGGTCTTTAACAATCATTTTTTCCTCCGTATGAGTTTCCACGTTGGACTGTTTACGGTCATATCCATATCTCTGGCAAATACTGCAAAACCGTCAAACCCGTGATACGGTCCCGAATAGTCCCACGAGTGCATCTGCCGAAATGGAACTCCCATCTTGTGATACGCATATTTTTCCTTAATCCCTGACCCCACAAGGTCAGGCTTTAGCCTTTTAGCAAATTCCTCAAACTCGTACGGTGTTACATCGTCATAGATAAGAGTGCCCTCTTTAAGCTCTGGGTATGTTCTTTTATAGTCGTCGTTGTGGCCAAACTCATACCCTGTCGCTATAACCTCCATTCCGAGATCCTCGTAGGCTCCGATAATGTGCCTGGGCCTTAACCCGCCAACGTAGAGCATTACGGTCTTGTCCTTGAGGACTGGTTTATAAGCCTCTATAACAGCATCCATTTTAGGCGTATATTTTGCTATTACAGCCTCCGTGCGCTCTCTTATGTTATCGTCAAAAAGAGCAGCTATTTTTCTCATACTTTGGTATATCTTTGTCGGCCCAAAGAGATTATACTCGACCCACGGAATTCCATACTGCTCCTGCATAAATCTGCAAATATAGTTCATAGACCGGTAACAGTGTATGAGATTAAGCTTTGCCTGCGGAGCTATTGCAAGTTCATTAATTGTGGAATCGCCCGTCCACTGTGCAATGACTCGCAGTCCCATCTCCTCAAGGATTTTTCTTGAGGCCCAGGCATCTCCCCCTATATTGTAGTCTCCAATCAGGTTAACATCGTAATCGGTAACCTTATCTAAGGTGCTCTTTCCAATTACGTGGTCCCGGATGCTGTCGTTTGCGATGTGGTGCCCCAGTGACTGGCTTACCCCTCTGAAGCCCTCGCACCGGACCGGAATTACCGGAATTCCCAGCTCCGCCGTCATTTTCTTTGCCACAGCCTCTATGTCGTCTCCTATGAGGCCAACCGGACATTCGCATTGAATGCTTATACCTTTGGCCAGAGGAAACATCTCCTTGATTTCCCTGCAAATCTGAGCCAGCCTCTTATCGCCCCCAAAGACAATGTCCCTTTCCTGAAAGTCACTGGTTACGTGCATAGCGCCAAAGTTATCCACACCAGTTGTTCCATTGGAGTAATTTCTGCGAGACCACCAACTGTACTGCCCACAGCCAACCGGGCCGTGGCTCAAATGTACGACATCCTTAATCGGCCCCCACACGACCCCCTTTGACCCGGCATACGCGCACCCCCTTATGGTCATGATGCCAGGCCGTGATTTCACATTTGATTTCACCGCACAGGCTGAGCCACACTCTCCGGAGGGGTCATTGGGCTTTACGTGTTTTTCCCGTAATTTCCTGGTCTTTTCAGGATACGCCTCCATGACCTCATCTATTATCTTCTGTGTCTGTTGAATTGCTGTACTCATGCAGCCTCCACGTCCCCGTCCATTATTCCAAACTCCATTAGAAGCGCTTCAAGCTCCTCCATTTCAAGTGGAGTTGGGATAACGAAATTTTTGTTTTCCGCTATTTTTTTAGCTAATGCCCTGTACTCATCACACTGAGGATGTTCGGGTGAATACTCGATACAGGTTTTTCTTCTTAGCTCCGCCCGTTGCACATGATTATCACGTGGTATGAAGTGAATCATCTGAGTGTTTAGCTTTTCAGCAAGGGCTATTATAAGCTCGGCCTCTTTGTCGGTTTTTCTTGAGTTACAAATAAGACCGCCAAGCCTTACGCCACCACTGTTAGCGTATTTTAGTATTCCACGAGCTATATTGTTTGCCGCATACATGGCCATCATCTCGCCGGAGGTGACTATGTATATTTCCTTTGCCTTACCCTCTCTTATGGGCATAGCAAAACCGCCGCACACAACGTCCCCTAAAACATCATAAAAGACGTAATTAAGGTCTGGCGTATAAGCGCCATTTTCCTCAAGAAAATTGATTGCCGTAATAACACCACGTCCGGCGCAGCCCACACCAGGCTCAGGGCCTCCGGATTCGGCACATTTTATTCCTAAAAATCCCTCCAGCAAAACCTCTCCGATTTCGAGGTCCTCCACCGAACCCTTCTCCCTTGCCATGTCCATTACCGTAGCCTGAGCCTTTCTATTTAGTATTAATCTGGTAGCATCGGCCTTAGGGTCACAACCCACTATCATACATTTGTGGCCGGCCTCAGCAAGCGCTGCCACTGTGTTTTGTGTCGTTGTGGATTTCCCTATGCCCCCCTTTCCATAGATTGCAATCTGTCTCATCATAACAATGCCTCCTTTGCATGTGATCGTATTATTACTTGTAATTGCAATTATTATGCCAAGCAAAATAATGATTTAAAAACAGATAGTTATAATTGTTTTATGGTTATAATTTTTAATGGTTAGCTACATTTTTGTAGCATTACCTACAAAAATGTAGCTTTTGGACGGAGGCTGGTCTTTTTTAAGTATTAGAATGCTGGTAAAGTTATATCTATAGTGAAGTGCATAACAACGTTCACTTTTTTTAAAAGCTGAGATTGCCACGTCGCTATCGCTCCTCGCAATGACGGATAAATAAATACTGTAAAAACAGCCACTTGCCGTCATTGCGAACCCACGTAGTGGGTGTGACAATCTCATCTTTAGTGAGTTCAATACGAACATACTTTTGAACATCACTATATGAGCGCAATTCCGTATTATAACAAGTCTATATAATCTCAAGTTGATAAAATGCGTGGGAAATGGTAAAATTCCGGCCATGGAGAAAAATAAAATGGCAAACAAACTCAACAAGATGGTGCTGTTAGCCGTGGCAGTTTCATTGGTATTAATTTCAACGGTGGGTTGCAGCAAAAAAGACAGCAGCGTTAAGGCTGAAGGTGATGTTATTAAAATAGGAGTAATAGCGGAGTTAACAGGTGAGATTCCAGCCGTCGGTGCCTCGTGCAAAAATGCTGCAGAAATGGCCGTTAAAACAATAAATGACAGCGGTGGAATAGAGGTTAGCGGAAAGAAAATGAAAATAAAGATTCAAATAGAAGATAACGCCGGACGTGCCGAACAGGCTGCCTCAACCGCTCAGAAACTTATAACTCAGGAAAAAGTCGTTGCCATAATTGGTCCAAACTCAAGCGGCGGCGCTATCCCTACATCTGAAATAACAGAGACTGCTAAAATCCCAATGATTACCCCCTGGTCAACCAATCCAAAAACCACAGTTGACACACGGCTGGGTAAACCCAAGCGCTATGCCTTCAGAGCCTGCTATCTGGACTCTTTTCAGGGACAGGTGCTAGCGCTTTTTGCCAAAAACACTCTGCATGCTAAAAAAGCCGCTATCTTATTTGACTCATCATCTGAGGTGCTAAAGGGCCAGGCCGAGGTATTTAAAAACACCTTTGAAAAAAACGGCGGCTCTGTATCAGCCTATGAGACCTACACACAGGGAGACAGAAATTTCTCCGCACAGCTTACTAACATAAAAAACTCCACCCCGGATGTTATCTTCCTGCCCTCATACTACAGCGATGTGCCCCTTGAGGTTCAACAGGCCCATCGCCTCGGTATTACAACACCATTTCTCGGTAGCGACGCATGGGCAAGCAGCGAGCTGCTTAAGCTCTGCGGTAAGGACTGCGACGGATACTACTTTAGCAGCCACTACAGCGCATCATCTAAATCGCCTGATACGGTAAAATTCGTAAAAGACTACGAGGCACTCTATAAAAACACCCCTGACGATGTTGCAGCTCTCACCTTTGACGCCTTCGGTATTGTCTTTGAGGCAATAAAGGCGGCAGGTAGTGCTGAGCCTGAGGCCATACGCAATGCCATCGCTCAGATAAAAGGTTATCACGGTGTGACCGGAAATATCTCGTTTACAGGGGAGACAGGAGACCCTGTCAAGGGTGTCGTTATTTTGGAAATTAAAAACGGAGCTTTTAACTGGTACACCGATGTTAACCCATAGAGCGAAGTGACTGTCTCTGCGATTGAATGCGGCTTGGTATGAGTTACCTAATTCAGCAGTTTTTAAACATACTTCAACTGGGCAGTCTCTATGCTCTCATAGCTATCGGGTACACGATGGTTTACGGGGTGCTTTCTTTAATTAACTTTGCACACGGTGATGTGTTTATGCTCGGTGCTTTTATATTTTTCTTAGCTGCTCTGTGGCTAAAATTATCCTTTATTCCGGCATTAATCGTGACCGTTTGTGTGACAGCGTGTGTGGGAGTATTGATTGAAAGGCTTGCTTACAGACCGTTAAGGAATGCTCCTAAAATGTCTGCAGTCATAACGGCTCTTGGCGTAGGGGTTTTTCTTGAAAATTTCACACTGGCGCTAAGCCCCTATCCTCAGCACATACCGGAAATAGTTAAAAACAGGGCGTGGGTAATGGGCCAGGTAACTGTGTCTTCAATTCAGACCATAATAATTGCAATATCTGTTACCCTCATGGTGATACTGGATTTTTTAGTAAGAAAGACGAGGTTTGGGATGGCCTTAAGAGCTATATCGTGGGACATATCAGCGGTTCCCCTTATGGGAATACCGGTTAACAGAATAATTTCCCAGACTTTTGCCTTAGGAGCAGCCCTTGGCGGCGCAGCCGGTGTTATGTACTCACTGGCCTATCCGGTAATAGACCCGTATATGGGAATAATGATAGGGTGGAAGGCGTTTATTTCGGCTGTCGTAGGTGGAATCGGTAATGTCCGGGGGGCAATGACAGGCGGCTTTATTTTAGGTACGGTAGAAATTGCTGTCACTATGTTTTTACCCTCTACCTATCGGGACATTGTGGCATTTACACTGCTGTTTGTGCTTTTAATCTTTCGGCCTTATGGAATCTTTGGAACTGCTCGTTTAGTAAAGCTATGAAAGTGGCTGCCTCCGCAAAAAAACTCGCAGTACCGGCTATTTTACTTGTTGGCTGTGCCCTCTCTTGCTCTGTCAGTAACTCTAACCTTGTTGACCGTTACGTTGAACTTGTTGTCATGTATGTTGGAATCAACTTTATATTAACCCTTAGCCTGAATCTTGTAAACGGTTATATGGGAGAGTTTTCCGTGGGGCACGCAGGGTTTATGGCAATAGGGGCATACACCTCAGCCATTATTACTGTAAAAGTGTTTTCACTTTCACTGGGGCCGTGGATTTTTCCTCTTGCGGTGCTTACAGGTGGTATGGCATCGGCATTAGCAGGGCTTTTAGTTGCTATTCCATCGTTTAAAATACGCGGGGATTACCTTGCAATTGTCACTCTTGCCTTTAATATGATAGTAAAATCAATCATAGAAAACGTGGATTTCCTGGGCGGCCCCAGAGGATACCTCGGAATAGCGAAACTAACGTCTCTGGTGTGGGTGTTTTTCTTTTCCTTTATGGCTCTTTGGGTAATAAGGAACTTTGTTTACAGCAACTATGGCAGAGGAGTGGTTTCTATTCGTGAGGATGAAACGGCGGCTCTGATTATGGGCGTTGATACGAAAAAGGTAAAGATTATGACATTTATGTTATCCTCGTTTTTTGCCGGTGTGGCGGGCGCCCTCTACGCACATCTTTTGCAGTTTATAAGTCCGAAATCATTTGATATTTTAAAATCCACAGAAATTCTGATAATGGTGTACCTCGGCGGGATTGGCTCAATAGCGGGCTCAGTGCTCGGAGCCACCATTTATACCGTGCTGCTTGAGCTGTTAAGGCCTCTTGGTATATGGCGAATGGTCATTATGCCGCTGGTACTGGTGTTTCTTATGATATTTCGGCCTAAAGGGATAACAGGACTCAGGGAATTTAAGTGGTTTATCCCGTCTGCTGAGAAGAAAATAAAACTATTTAACTACAAGGTGTGATAGAGAGAGGCGGCTTTGGACTTATTAAAGATAACCGGATTGACCCATTACTTTGGGGGGCTCAGGGCTATCTCAGATTTTGAACTAACCATCAACAGCGGTGAGATTTATGGGATAATAGGACCAAACGGCTCAGGCAAGACCACTTTGTTTAATCTGATAACGGCAGTGTACAGGGCGACATCGGGAAGTATTTTGTTTAATGGAACCGAGATAACAACGATGTCCTCTGACAGGATAAATGCTCTTGGGATTGCCCGGACATTTCAAAACATAAGGGTTTTTAACGGTTTAAGTGTCCTGGATAATGTGAGGGTCGCTCAATTTAACAAATTTAAATATAATATCTTAGAGGCGCTGTTTCATCTGAAGAGTTTCAAAAAAGATGAGGCTTTGGTAACACAACGGGCGTGGGAGCTGCTTAAGAGTTTTAATCTTGACCACAGGGCGTATGATTTAGCAGGAACTCTGCCTTATGGCTTAAGAAGGTACCTTGAAATTGTGCGGGCACTTGCCACAGAGCCCTCTTTGGTGCTTCTTGATGAACCGGCAGCCGGTATGAATCAGGCGGAAATCGGCAAAATGATTGAAACTGTAAAAGGCATCAGAGATAAATACGGTGTGGCGGTGTTAGTGATAGAGCATCAGATGTCTCTTATAATGGGGATTTGCGAGAAACTAAAAGTGCTTGATTTTGGAGTTACGATAGCAGGTGGTCTGCCTGAGGATGTAAGGAAAGACGCCAAAGTGTTGGAGGCTTATCTTGGCTCAGAGATAACAGATTAGAGGGTTTTTTGCAGTGGAAAATAAACAAACCATTCTCAGCGTAAAAGACCTCAGTGTCAGTTACGGCAATATCAATGCCGTTAACGGGATAACTTTTGACATCACAGAGGGTCAAATTGTAACACTTATCGGGGCTAACGGAGCCGGTAAGACAACACTTCTGAGAGCTGTCTCAGGGCTTATTCCCTATGAGGGAACAGTATCGTTTTCCGGCATCAATCTTAAAGGTAAAACTCCACATGAAATCATATCGGGAGGGATAACACATGTGCCTGAGGGCAGAGCTATTTTTGGAAATCTGACAGTTATGGAAAATCTGGAGCTTTCGGCATGGGTTGTTAAAGACAAGGGCATTTATAGGGAGCGTCTCAGGCATATCTTTAGTCTGTTCCCCAAATTGGAGGAAAGGAAAACACAGTTAAGCGGTACACTTTCCGGGGGTGAGCAGCAGATGCTTGCCATAGGGCGGGCTATTATGACAGGGGGCTCACTTATGCTTTTGGATGAGCCCTCCATGGGGCTCTCTCCACTGCTTGTAAAAGAGATATTTAAAGTAATTCTGGATATAAACAAATCCGGTAAGACAATCCTGCTTGTTGAGCAAAACGCTAATATGGCACTTCACATAGCAAATTACGGTTACGTGCTTGAAACCGGCAAAATTGTCTTTCATGGCTCTAAAGAAGTACTTTCAGGCAATCCAAAAATCAGAGAGGCATACCTGGGTGTATAGCAGTAGTAATTTGTGTTGCCAAACAGCCGGCTGTAAATTGTGTCGTTTGTAACACAATATTAATGTTTTTTATACATTTTCCTGTTAAGAAATAGCGGTTTTTCAGGGTTTACATTGTGGCATATAATTTGCATATTTAGTAGAGTTATGAGATATCAGACGACGATAAAAAAAGAAGTAACGTTTGAGGGAGTAGGTCTGCACACTGGAATATACTGCAAGGTAAGTATTTATCCGGCCTCTGTGGACCATGGAATAGTTTTTCACCGCCCTTGTAAAAATGCCTCCTTCTTTGCAAATGTGGGGACTGTGACTGATACAGTGTTTGCCACAACCATCGGCAACGAAAGGGCTAAAATCAGGACTGTTGAGCATATACTTGCTGTGCTTTCTGCTCTTTCTATAGATAACGTAACCATAGAGGTAGAGGGACCTGAGATTCCCATTTTGGATGGAAGTGCCATCGAGCTTGTTAACCTTCTGCTTGATGCCGGTATTAAAAAACAAAAAAGAAAAATGCCGTATATTAAAATACTTAAGCCTGTTGTTTTTGAGGACAAAAACACCTCAGTCACTGTGTATCCTTACAATGGCAGAAAGATTTCCTTCAGGTTATTTTTCCATAATCATTTTCTGGGCGAGCAGTTTTTCTCAATAGATCTCAATGAGGAATCCTTTATAAGGGAAATAGCTCCGGCAAGAACATTTGGTTTTCTGAAAGATGAGGAGTATTTCAGGCAGCATGGCCTTGCAAAGGGTGTGTCGCTGCAAAATGCTGTGATTTTTAGTGACAGTGACGTCATCAATGAAACAGGCCTGAGATTTACCAATGAGTGCGTAAGACATAAGATACTTGACAGTATTGGGGATTTTGCCCTTACCGGCTTTCCCATACTTGGGCATATTGTTGCTGATAAGTCCGGGCATACATCAAATATAAAATTCCTCAACACACTGCTTTCCTCCTCAGACTGTTGGGAGGTCGTAACCGGTGAAATTGAAAAGTCAGCATACCCTGTTTTTAGCTTAAGTTATACATAGCATTTAATTTAAGTGGCAGAATGCCACGCCTTTGATGTCTGACACTTTACTGGATTGTGCCCACAGGTTTTGCAAGTTGTATATTAATGTCTTTGATAGCCATATTTAGTTCAAACTGTAAACTCTCTATAAAACTCAAAACTGCAGCTCTGCCAGCATCGTCCAGCTCTTTATTTAACTTCCTGAGAGCCAGTTCCATCCTAAAAGACTCGCTTTTAAGGGCTACAGCTCCAATGTTTGCCGACATACCTTTAATTGTGTGGGCTTGTTTTTGAAGTCCGTCCACATTTCCAGCTTCTAACAACTTTCTAAGAAGCTCTAACTGCTGCGGGGCATCGGCATTAAAGGCTGTCCACATGTCTCTGAGAATTTCCTCATCATTGTCAAGCCGCTGCAGTGTGTCTTTTATATCCAGTGCCTTTGCCGAGGTTCTTGTAGAGGGCTGCTGGGCAACCATTGGCTGCTGCAATGAGATGTGAAGTTTTTCCGCCACTGTCTCATGTTTTGAAACCGGTACGTCAGGTTTTACCTGCCCTGATTGTACATCTTGCGACATCCCCTGCACCTCCTTTGACCGTAAGGCCGTATATTTATCAATTAATTTATATAAATCCTCAGCTTTTAGCGGTTTAGAAATGTAATCGTCCATACCTGTTGAAAGACAAAGTTCCATATCCCCCTTCAAAGCATGTGCGGTCATGGCGATTATGGGAATGCCCACATTTATCTTTGCGTCCTTTAGGCCCCTTATATATCGTGTTGCCTCAAGGCCGTCCATATCCGGCATCTGCACATCCATAAGGACAACATCAAAGATTGTATTAGCCAGCTTATCCACAGCTTCACGCCCACTCCCAACCACTACGGGTGAGTATCCGCGCTTTTGCAGCAGTTTGACTGCCAGAGTTTGGTTTACGATGTTGTCCTCAGCTACCAAAATATTAACTGGTGCCCGCACCTCCCGCACTGTGTGGCGGGTTAAAAGTGGTGCCTCAGGGTTATCCCCTCTTTCAAACGCCAAATTAATTAACTCTATCAAGTCTGATTTAAAGACAGGAGTAATAATATAGCCAGAAATACCAAGTTCTCTGCAAAGTGCCGCATCTCCTTTTAAACCAGCCGAAATAAGCATTATGACTTTAATCGGCGATTTCCCTATCAGATGTGATTTCATTCTCTTTGCAAATTCAAACCCGTCCATGTCAGTAAGCTGAAAATCAAAAACGACTGCGTCAAAAGCGGCCCTCGGCAGTTTAAGCTTGCTGAGTGCAGTTTCAGCATCTTGTGCTGTTTCAACAATGAATCCTTCACTTTTTATCATCTCGGCAACACTGCTCAGTGCAGTTGGGTTACTGTCTGCTACCAGTATGCGCCGGTTTTTGACGTCTTTCGGCTGAGTATGTACGACTGCCTGTGGGGATGTTTGCTGAGTTGAAAACTTAGCCGTAAAGTAAAACTTGCTGCCTTTCCCGATCTCGCTCTCTACCCATATATCGCCACCCATCATGTGGAGAACCTTTTTAACTATTGCCAGCCCTAACCCCGTGCCCTCATACCGTTTTGTCATAAAAACCTCACCCTGAGTGAAGCTCTCAAAAATCACATCATGTTTTTCCCTGGGAATTCCTATTCCGGTATCAGACACTTCAAACAGTATCCGGATTTCTTTATCAGATAGTGGAGGCAATGGTTTGTTATTTATAGTGTCAGGCGCTTTAGATACCTTTAACTCGATTTTACCCGTTTCGGTAAACTTCATTGCGTTACCAATCAGATTGACAAGCACCTGCCTTAACCTTCCAACATCGCCCTTTAAAGATGACGATACATTTGGCGATACATCGGCACTGAGTTTTATCCCTCTGTTCATAGCCTGAACTATAAACGGCTCAAGTGTAACATTTATTGTGGAAAGCAGATCAAAATCCACCTCATCCGCCTCCATCTTACCGGCTTCTATCTTAGAAAAATCCAGAATACCGTTTAGCAGACCAAGCAGGTGGTGGGATGAGTTTTTAACCATCATCAGATACTCTCTCTGTTCTGAGTCCAGACTGGTATCCAGAACAAGCTCAGTCATCCCAATGATACCATTCATCGGAGTACGTAGTTCATGGCTCATATTGGCTAAAAATGCGCTTTTTGCCCTGTTTGCTCCCTCTGCTGAGTTTTTTGACTTAATCAATTCCTCTTCAACTTTTACGCGCTGGGCAATCTCAAGCATAAGTTTCTCATTTGAAGCGGTAAGCTCAAGTGTACGCTCAGTTACAAGCACCTCAAGATGATTCCTGTACTTGATCAGCTCCTCCTCTCTTTGCTTACGTGAAATGGCATTTACAAATATTTCAGCCGCTATTCTTATGAGCGATATAACATCTGAGGCAAAAAACCTCTCAGCCGTTATAGCATCAAAGCCAAGCAACCCTATCAATGTCTCTCCGTAAACCATTGGCAAAGCCAACAGGGTTTTCACAGAACCTGCTTCAAAAAACTCCCGCTCGGACAGCGCATCCTCAGGCAGTTCGTTTATAGAGCTGAGGGATATATTTTCAAAAACATTTAACTTTGCAAACCATCTTTCCGGTACAAGGTTGCCCGGTTGCAGCCGTCCATTGGCATCTGTGAGCAGATTTTCTTTTCCCAGATATTTTGGCGGCACATCCTCGGCACACCACTCAAAGATTTCCACGCCTGTTCTGTCATGCCCCGTAAACACTACGATATAGCCCCTCTCCATGCCAATAAAATCAGCAATTGTCTGAAGTGCATGATTAAGCCAGTTTTTAACGTCTTCTGAGGGGATTGTTATAAATGTGGAGGAAATATTTGTTATCAGTTTGATGAGTTCAACTATGTATTGGAGTTTTTTCTCGGCGCGCTTTCTTTCCACAATCTCTACAAGCATCTGCCTGTTAATTTCCTCCAGCTCGCTTGACTGTTCCTCCATCTGTTCCTTATAGTCACTGAAATTGGTAAACAAACGATTGAGTACCGAGGATGCCTCTAAATCATCGGCTGACTCGGAACCTGCTATCGGCTGATTAAATGTTTCCTCAGAAAATTTCTTTGCTTTGTCTATGAGCTTGCTAATAGAAGAGTCAGCATCAATTGTTTCTGTTGTACATTCAGTCTTGATATTATCTTTCACAGGCTGCTCAACGTATGACCTAATGAGCTTCTCAAGCCGGGCGATATCGGCCTTAAACCCTACTTCAAGCCGTGCTAAATCTGCTTTTGTGACAAGTTCTTTGTTTAATTCCACATCTGCTCGTGCCATAATGTGTATTATATCAAAACCAACAAAAAAACACTATCAAATCTTTCGTGGCGGGGTTAAGGAATAATAAACTCTTTTGAACAAATCGCTCTCTTGTTGCGTAATCAGATACTGTCATCAAAGTAATAACCTACACCCCTGCGGGTTTTTATATAAGCGGGCCTGTCGGATTTATCCTCTACCTGAGCTCTAAGCCGTCTTATGTGAACGTCAACAGTTCTTGGCTCAACGAATGCCTCATCACGCCACACCGCATCAAGCAGCATGTCGCGGGTCTGGACCTTGCCTCTTTTTTTTATCAGATAAACCAGAAGTTTAAATTCTGTGGGACTTAGAGATAAAACTTTTCCATTTTTGGTTACCGTGTAAGTTTCCATGTCTATTTGTAAGTTTCCGGTTTTTATAATTTTCTCTGTAGTGTCCTCATCAGTGGTTCGCCTGAGCACTGCCTTTATGCGTGCCATCAACTCTCTTACGCTGAAGGGTTTTGTTAAATAATCATCAGCGCCGGACTCCAACCCTGACACCTTATCTGACTCCCCGGATTTGGCTGTCAACATTATTATAGGAATTGACGACGTCCTTTTTGATGCCTTAACACGTTTGCAGATTTCCATGCCGGTCACGCCAGGAAGCATCAGGTCCAATATGATTAAATCAAAAAAACCATTCAATATGGTCTTAAGCCCATCTGATCCGTTATAGCATATGGTTACACTAAAACCCTCTTTTTTTAAATTATACGATAACAGCTCCGCTATGTCCTTTTCATCTTCTATGACTAAGATTTTTTTCATTTAGTCAGAAATGTTACCTCCACTGGGTGTTATTAAACTGGCCGCTCTGTAAGTTAACCATCAAAAATAATGATCTGACATAAACTGAACATGCCTCATATATATGTGATGTGCATGTATGCCGGCCAATGTACACATATTGTTCAATTTTCTCACCTGGATACTGCCACGATAGTTTACAACGCTTTTTACCCGATTCATAATAAGGACACATTGCGGTCTCCTCCTTTAACGTTGATGTAAGTAACGGCTTTTTCACAACAAAGCTGCTTACGCCCCCTCTTTACATCATGCTACTATTATTTTAACAAATTGATTGTTACAATTGTATTAAGATTTTTTTAGAGTTTTATATTGTTATGAATTTGTGTATGTTGACAGCCAGCAACGCTGTGTGTTAAATTGGATGGGAGCACTACAGCGAGGCCGAAGTGGTGGAATTGGCAGACACGCAAGGTTCAGGGTCTTGTGGGGGCAACTCCGTGGGGGTTCGAGTCCCCCCTTCGGCATATCTTAACACATCAGTTTTTCAGTGAGACGTGCTAACCTCCTCGTTTTACCTTGCTATAAGACTTTGATTCTTGTCTGTCCTAAAAAACGATACCGCACTTTGAAGTTGTTCGGATTGAGAGGAGAGTTCCCCGGCAGTAGAAGCCATCTGTTCTGCAACAGATGCGTTTTGCTGTATTACCTGATCGAGCTGTTGTATCGCCTTGTTTATTTGTTCGATGCCGGTGCTCTGTTCGTTGTTTGCTGAGCTTATCTCTTGTACTAGTTCTGCGGTCTTTTTAATGTCTGGTACTAATTTTGCGAGCATAGCACCGGCTGCTTCGGCTATATTTACACTAGAGGTAGACAGATTGCTGATTTCTCCTGCCGCCTTCTGGCTGCGTTCGGCCAGTTTCCTCACTTCGGAGGCAACCACGGCAAACCCCTTGCCGTGTTCGCCAGCTCGAGCCGCCTCTATGGCAGCATTGAGGGCAAGGAGGTTCGTTTGTCTGGAAATCTCCTCGATAATCGATATCTTGCTGGCTATCTGCTTCATAGCATTGACTGCCTCGGCCACGGCATTACCGCTTCCCTGAGCATCGAGAGACGACCTGACGGCTATTTTTTCGGTTTCATGGGAGTTTCCGGCATTTTGCTTTACGTTTGACGACATCTCCTCCATAGAGGACGATACCTCCTCCACCGACGCTGCTTGATCCGTAGCGCCCTGAGACATATCCTTTGTGCTTTCGCTTATTGTATGGCTTGCCGCGGCTACGCTGTCCGAGGCGGTCTTCACCTCCGATACAATCTGTCTCAATTTATTTGACATCTCATTTAAGGACAACGAAAGCTGTCCGATTTCGTCCTTCTGTTCTATATGAATCTCCGTGGTGAGATCTCCATTTGCGATATTTTTAGCAAATTCTATCCCCTTTAAAAGTGGTTTTAGGATCGTGTTGGAAAAGTATAGACTTATGAACATGGCAAAAAGCAATATAATCACACCTATAATTACCGCTATTTTTACGACGGTCCGATTTGTTCTTATTAAATCCACCGCATCAGATGCTATTATAAGATTTAAATTCTCCATCTTTTCGCCGTTAAAAATAAAATCCGTTTTCCTTGCATAGTACTCTGTATTATTTGCCTGTAATTTAGTTAATCCGCTTTTGTTAAATGTGTCAAGGTGTTTTGCAATAACCTTGTCATCAATAGTCGAACCAAATATCAATGCCGCTTTCTCCGGTACAAACAGCGGTTTAATATTATATTTCTCCTTTATTTTCTCGTCTATGTCCTCGTGCACATTTGTTACGATTACGGCTATATCCACGCCCAGAACCTTTTTAATTTCCATGAGCGTCTGTTGATTTGGATACGTGCCGGCCTTAACGAGACCTACGAATATGTTTTTATCGAAAAGCGGATAGATACTGTCCAGACTTAAAAGCTTAGTCGTGGTAGATACTTCTAAACCGAAAGACAACTTTTTCTCGTTTAATGCATTTTTAAACAATGGGGTACCGGATTTATTATCCCCAAATTTAGCAGGATTATGCCCCCTCATAAGCATTATACCCCCGTTATTGGCAACCTCCACTGTTTCGACTTCACTATCTATGCCGTGTATGGATTTATACAAAGGCACCAGGAGCTCTTTCAAATTATCTTTGTTTTGTTCCCTGACTGCATTAACCACATCTTTATTGTAAGAAATGGCTGCAGCGTACCCTGCCAGTTTATTAGCCTTTTGTAAAAAATATTCAGGGATTTCTTTTTCTTTTTGATTAAGTTTTTGCTCATAGGCAGTTATCATATTATGTGAATTAAACCTTACAATCAGTGTCATCGAAATAAGAAGAGTAAAAAAAACGGTCGTTCCTATCAATAACATCAATTTTGTTTTGAGTTTTATTCCCTTGAACATTTTGTCAGTCTCCTAAAATCTAAAGAAATCGTTTAAATTTCTCGTTGTTTGCGCTAGTGCTTTATAAAAATCTGTATCTGCTGCTGCCTCCATGTCATTGGTAAACTGCGGAATCCACGCTCTGAGATGCTCATCAATAAACCGTTTTGTCAGATACAGACAATTTTGCCTTTTTTCAGATTCAATGTTCATCTTTTGAAGCAATACCGCGAGAAAATTGAGTTCTGCTCCGATATGGTCAGACATTATGTCGGGGGTATTCATTGCCAAACCGGCTTCGTGATAAAAAGTCCGGACCTCATCATGTGCCTCCTGCATCATAAGTCTTTTCGACGAAGTATAAACAGATTCCCATGGCGGACACAGCATTTTGTAAGGACCTATAAAAAGCTGTGTAAAATCCCATAGGAGATCCTCAAGCTCTTTTTCCGATTCCGTATCTATTTCCCCGAGAGCTTCTTTCAGATCCCACATAAAGAGAGATTTATCCTCATAAAGCGCAATTTTCCATTTTTCGATAGCCGCTTTAACCGGTTTGCAAAGATACATGCTGCTCAATAAACTAACCACCCTTGATGATTCCACCATTACTGGAGCCATAATACCTCCTGCTGTAGTCATAATAACTCTCCCAGTGGGGCAGACTCCCCTAAAGTGGATTCCTCTGCCTGCCCCACTAATCCTCCTGTTTTATTTATTTTCGGAATATCTCGCTGAAGGAATAGTCAACGTCGTATCGGCTAATCCCGGAAGCTTATCTTTAATTGGTCTTCTGTATATCTCGGGAGGTGTTTTCAGGGCATCGATATCGCTCAATTTTCCATGCCACAAGGCATACCCCGGACATGTCCGTACACAGGCTGGGGGTAGACCCTCCTTCAACCTGTGATAACACATAGTGCATTTGTCCATTTTCTTTTTCGTCTCATCAAAGACAGGAGCACCAAATGGACAAGCGGCGGCGCATCTCTTACACCCTATGCACTTATCCTGGTTAATGAGAACGGCTCCGAACTCAGGCTCTTTTGTTATCGCCTCAGACGGACACGCCTTCATACACGCTGGCTCTGCGCAATGATTACAGGCGGTAGAGAGGTATCTTGCCCTGACATTAGGGTATTTCCCTTCTTCTTTGATTATAACTCTTCTGCGTCTTACCCCTATGGGAAGGTCAAACTCCTGTTTGCACCCCGCCTCACAGGCCTTGCAGGCGATACAATTATTCTCATTATAGTACCAGCCTGTCTGATTTGGATTCCTTACCATATCTATATAACCTCCTTATGCCTTTATTATCCTGACGCCAATTTCTTTGGTAACAATTTGGCCAGAGAGTTTCTCGGCCTTGCCAGGCAGGAATTGACCGTCATTTGTTCCTGCAGGAGACCATTTATTGAACTTATTCATGCTGCCCTTTGCCACCTTACCGAATCCCCAGTGGCCAAAGCCGTGCTGGAGGGCAACAACCTCGGGATGAATTCTTTCGGTTACCTGAATTGTTGCTTTTGCCCTGGAAAAGGCGGATTCGATCCAAATGGCGTCTCCATCCTTAAGTCCGAACCTGTCGGCAGTGGCTGAATTAATCAAAAGAGGATTATCCGGCCTCATTTCCATCAGGTAGGTGTTGTTAAAGGTTCTTGAATGGGTATGCTGGTTTTGTTTGTAACCAACAAGATACAGAGGGAATTCAGATGTCGGGCTGTCCTCGGGTTCAGTATATTCGGGAAGCCCGCTTAGTTTATGTTTTTTCAGCAGCTCGGAGACAAGCTCAAGTTTTCTCGTGGGTGTATCAAACCCCTTCATAATCTTGTCACCAATTTTTACACCAGCCGCCTTGCCATCCTTATCTTTCACGACGCCGGTCTTTCCGTCAATGCTGCCTCCCTCCGGCAGCGCGACCTCCTTTCTGAATTTCTCATACTCGGTTTTGCCGGTCATAGCAAGGGTCGTTTTCTTATATTCCTCCCAGCTCTGTTCTTTGGCATACAGGGTAGGGTTATACTCATCAGCATAAAAAGCATCGTAACTAAGATCGGACGGGGAGTAACCATTCTTATCCCTGAGCCCCATCTTCTTTATTACGGCCATCCAGAATTCGACCTCGGTCAGGCCATTGATTACGGACTTCACTACCGGCTTTCTCAGCCCTAACACCGGCCATGTTACCCAGTAACCGGTAAAGTCGTATCTCTCGAGGTACACCGAACCCGGTATTACTATGTCGGCAAGATCTGCGGTTTCACTCATATATATATCGTTAACCACCACGTACTCAAGCTTTTTGATGAAATCGATGTTCTTCTTTGTATTGGGTACAGACATGACAAAGTTCTGAAATACAAATACGCCCGCTTTGGGCACGCCTGAGCCGGGGGTGGTCTCTTTACCGCTTAGCACCACATCCCTCGTCTCTATGTAAATCCCTGAGCCATGGCCAAGTATGTATTTGCTCCCTTTGCCATCCACTCTTGGCTTTTTCAGTGAGGGCAAATCAACTTCAAGGTCGTGATGTTTATTCCCTTTCTTACTCGGCTGCATCATTGTGCCCGGTTTGTCTATCATGCCAAGCAAGGCAGGAAGAGCTGTGATGGCATACCCGCCGAGAGAGGCGTTTGTATGGTGCCCGGGACCGCTCCATGTGTCAATGACGACAGGTTTTCCAGCCCTGGCAAGCTCACCAATCTCTGTGGCGATTCTCTCTATATTTTTTGCCGGAATACTGGTTATCTTCTGTGCCCATTCAGGGGTTTTATCCGAGACGTATTTCGAATACTCGTCAAAACCAACACACCACTCTGTGATAAAGGCTTTGTTGACAAGGTCTTTTTTTATCAACACGTGGCCTATAGCCAGGGCAAAGGCGCCATCGGTGCCGGGCCTTATGGGTACCCATTCATCGGATTTAGCCGCTGTCTCGTTATACAGGGGATCCACATAGACCAGTCTGGCTCCCTTTGCCCTTCCTCTGTTCATTATACCCGGCAGATGTATGAACTTCGTTGCGGCCAGGAAATTCCATCCAAACACCAGAGAATAGGAGGTATCCTCGAAATCCGCAAGGGGACGCTCATCCCCCATCACAAGCTTAAACGACGCCTTCCTTGCCACATCACAAAGGTTGGAATGGTTGTGATAGTTCGGAGTCCCGTACATCTTGCATAAATCCGACTGAATATGGGTGAAGCTGTGGTCTTCGCCAAACCATGCAAGGCTTTCAGGACCGTACTTATCTTTAATTTTTTGGAGCTTTCCAGCGACCTGTGTTATCGCCTCATCCCACGAAATCGCCTTCCACTTGCCGCTGCCTCTCTCTCCAACCCTCACCATAGGGCTCTTCAGCCTGT
>JADFXG010000041.1 GCA_015233895.1 Nitrospirota bacterium
GGAGCCAGCCTTTAAGAAACTGGAGCCAAACTATTTCTCAACTTGCTTTATTTTTCGAGGGCAGGCTAATATTGGATATCACTGTGTGACGGAGTTTCAGACTTGACACAGTTTAATGAATTTATCCACTACTTCTCCGTTTTGAGGATTTCGCAACGGCCTCAACTTGGTATAAGTTTACACTACCGCATATTTAGAGGCACTATACGCACCCACAAAAGGTGTTGCTACCCTTCCCATGGATGATCCTATGTTTAATATGCGGCTATGCGCATCATGTAGCAATGGTAACATTGCCTGAGTTATAGCTAAAACTCCGGTAACATTAATATCTATTTGTTTTTTAAATAGATCAATGTCTAGGCACTCAAGTGGGCCGGCAACTACATATTCCATTTTAGAGTAGTTCGTTGCCTGAAATTCAATATGTAAAATGGACTTAGAACCATCCTCAAACTCCACCAGTAAAATAAAATCAGCCTCACGCTCATTCGTTATCTGAAGTTTAGTTTCTATGGCCGTAGATTTAACTATTTTTAACCCTATAACTTCTGTAATTAGGGTATCTACTACATCATTCAGGATTTCCTTTATAACCTTGTCATAGCGTTTAGGCATTTGATGTTATTATAACATTTGGGTAATTAATGCATTAAAATAAATATGGGCTAATTTGTTAAATTATCCACTCGCTCCGGCTCCGTTGCGGAATACATTCACAACCCTAATCATTATTTACACTAACCCAAATAATACAAGTAACTCTTTCAGTTTTTTGGTATCAACAGGTTTCGCAAGATAATCATTGCATCCACCCCGATAGTAAGCATCAAGAACAGTTACATGAGAATCCAAAGCTGTAATCATAATAACTTTAGCTTCATCAGATACTGTGATCCCCATGAACTTTTCTTTTTTACGGATTTCTTTCAATACCTCCAAACCATCCTTTTCGGGCATCATAATGTCAAGACAAACAAGATCATATGGTTGACCCTCATCAAAAGCAAGTGAGAAAGCCTCAACCGCCTCTGATCCATTTATAGTAATGTCCACATCCCCGTAGGAAGACAAAAAATCCTGAAGTAATGTGCGGCTTACAAAATCATCTTCTGCTATCAGTATCCTCATATATTAGTCTCCTACGTCTTAAATTGTTAACTAAAATGAATCGTTTCCTATAACCACTCATTTTTTGAGGAAACACTACTACCCATATCAAAGTTAATCTTATTATATCAAATAAACTTGCATTAAATCAAAACAGCTCAACATTATCGCAAGGTTCGACATCTTTCTTCTATAATGTGCTGACTGCTACTTTGTATATTACAAGAATGTTATCTTTTGGTTAATATTTGAAAAGTATGTCTATATCGCCTTTGTTTTTTGAGGTGCCTCAAATCTCTTATGATAGCCAAATCTGTGGTTTTGTAATTACACATTTTTACTAAACAGATTTTAAACTGATATTGCACAATAAATGTGCTTAACTAAACGTAGGTTAGCCAGTGCCCGTATTTGCTCAATTTTCCTTTTACTGTGTCAAAATAAATAGATTGTAGCTTGCTTGTAACAGCACCAGGACTACCTGAACCAATTTTACGGTTATCCACCTCACGGATAGGCGTTATCTCAGCAGCAGTGCCTGTAAAAAACGCTTCATTTGCTATGTACAACTCATCTCTGGTAAATCTGGTCTCTACGATTTCTATGTTTTCATCCCGCGCCATTGTCATAATTGTATCCCTGGTAATTCCCTCTAAAATGGAGGTAAGCGGGGTTGTTTTAATTAAGCCGTTTCTTATCACAAAAATGTTCTCTCCCGATCCCTCTGATACATATCCCTCGGTATCTAAAAGCAACGCTTCCTCGTAACCCATTGAAATTGCCTCTTTTTTGGCAATCTGACTGTTTACATAATAACCACTAACCTTGGCTCTCGTCAAGTTGGAGTTAACATGGCTTCTTAAGTATGAGGATATTTTTACAGAAATTCCTTTTGTTAAACCATCCTCACCAAGATACTTTCCCCACGGCCAGGCAGCTATCGCAACATTTATCGGATTACCTTTGGGATACAGCCCCATTAAGCCATAGCCGATATAAACCAATGGCCGGATGTAGCACTCATCCAGTTTGTTTACTTTCACTACATCAATTATTGCCTGTTCAATCACCTCCGGACTATATGGAATCTCTATCTGACAAATATGCGAGGAATCATACAGACGCTGAACATGCTCCTTTAATCTGAATATGGCTGGCCCACTGTCTGTTTTATAACACCTGATTCCCTCAAAGACCCCAAGGCCGTAGTGCAGGGTATGGGTCAGTATGTGCACATTAGCATCGTCCCAGTTAACGAACTTGCCATCCATCCATATTTTATCTGTTTTGCTAATCATAGCAGTATTTATACCAGCTATTTACATAATTTGTCAAGTCGGATTTTTACTAAAAAATAAAAAAAGGGGGGTTTTAGTACGCCCCCCCCTTTTTTCAAGAACTTGTTGTTAAGGCAAACTTATTTTTCTATTTTCCTTATATTAGCGTTTAGATGGCATTTATTACAGAAATTATCCGGCTCCGCGTGACAACCAAGACATTCATCAAGCTTCGCCTTTCCCGTAATGATATAGCTGTCGTGTTTATAACGCCATTCATTTAGCGGCATATGGTAGTCAGGCGCTGGAATGTCTTTATTTACCTCAAGACCTAACACCTCTTTGTATGGCTTATCAGCAGGTATCTTAGGACTACCAACATATGCGTGGCACTTATTACAGAATTTATCCGGCTCTGTGTGACAAGGGAAACAGGCATTTGCTGGAATCTGTCCAGATTTAAGCAAAATCATGTGTACTCTTCTTACATTGGAGGTTGGGACATGGTACCACGGCAAAAGATCAACATTTGTTGGCACCGTAAGGGCATACTCACCAGTACCATTAGCTGCAGGCGGCTCCTGTCTGTTGCAGGCGGAAACCGCAAACAACGCCACCAGCATGATAAAAAATAAGATTATTTTTATTGAGCTTTTCATCTATATGCCCTCCTTCGCTCCAAGCACTATGGCCCGTCCCACAAGTTGGTGGATTCCACCTACCTCCTCCATGGGAATCCCGTAGGTGGGAAACATTTTACTCAATTGTGCCTTACATATTGCACATATAAGGGCTAAAAAGTTTACTCCCTTTTCGCGCTTAGCATACGAATACGCTTGCATACGAGGAATTGCGCCTTTTACTCTGGTTGCTATCATATCATCGCCTAAAAGCCCCTGGCCAGCGCCGCAACAGAACGTCCTTTCCTTAATAGTATTGTCCGGCATATCTTCATAGCGGTTACACACACCGCGTATAACCCCTCTTGGGATTTCAAATTGCCCGTACTTTGTTCCCCCCATCTCAAGCCCTCTGGCAACCTGACATGAGTCGTGCATTGTTACAACAAATTCATCATTTGCCGTCTTGTCTATTTTCAAAGCCCCACGTTTAAGCAAATCAAGGGTAAACTCACATATGTGCTGAGGACGGGGGAATCTGGAATCAAGCCAGTCAAACGGGCCAAACATGGTGTTGCTGTAGGAGGAGAGCACTCTCCACATGTGGCCACACTCACCGCCAATTACACGCTTTACTTTCAACTGGCGGGCAGCCTCCCATATACGTTTATTAATCTTTTTCATATGCCCGTAGTTATGTATAAACAGGCCAAAGTTGCCTCCCTCAGAGGCGTGTGTGCTCATAGTCCAGCTTATACCTGCCTGATGAAACACTTTGGCATAACCATAGAGCGACTCAATGTGAGGAGATGCAAAGAAATCAGCACTTGGAGTAACAAACAATACGTCTGCCCCCTCCTCATCTATAGGAACCCTTATGTCTGGAATTTCCGTTGTCTCCTGCAACTCATCCTGCACAAACTCAAGTGCATTTATAATTGCATTTTTCTGCATACCAAGGTTGTTTCCAATGTTTTGGGCCTTGTCAATAATCTCATGGACATACTTTTGAACAAGCCCAACACTATTTAGTATCTCTCTTGCCGCCATAGTGATTTCAGCAGTGTCAATGCCATAAGGACAAAACACAGAACAGCGCCTGCACTCAGAACACTGATAAAAATACGTGTACCACATCGCAAGGAGCTCTTCACTTAAATCAGAGCCATTTACATACTTGCTCCCTAACAGCTTTCCTTGCCATGTAAAATATCTGCGATACACCTTTCTCATAAGCTCAGCACGTGCCACAGGCATGTTGTTGGGGTCTGCCGTTCCTATGAAGTAGTGGCATTTGTCCGTACAGGCCCCGCAGCGCACGCATATATTCAAAAAGAGCTTAACTGAGCGGTACTTTTTCAAAATCTCGTCCATCTTTTTAAGAAACACTTCTTTCCAGTTTGGTACTAGGCCGCCAACCGGATATCCCAACCGCTCAAGCGGTTCAAGCGCTGTTAAAAGCTGGGGTTTAACGTCTATAAAAGAATTTGGCTTTATCTTAGGGATTTTTATTTCACCTGTTAACTCTACAGGCTTTGCCTTTATCTTGACATATTTAATCAGCTCCTGAACACGTGTATTGGCGTCATTTGAATCTCCCTGAGCACTATCGTCGGTAGTTTTATCATTAGCCATTATTATGTTTAGCCTCCTTTAAGAATTATCCCAGGGATTGACGTGTCTGACGTCTCTTGGGTTGTTTACCATGTTCCTTGTCGGGCTGAAGAAATACCCTGCAGAGTGCATCAACTTACTAAACGGAAAGTACATGAGTAAAAAGCAAACGAGGCTCAGGTGACACATAAAAACTACATTACCTGGCGCCACAGCAGGATGCATACCCAGCATGTGAAGAGGAGCCCTTATATCAAAAAGCTCCAGAACAAATCTGTTAACAGCAATAATGTCAGGCCTATACACCTCGGAGCGCATAAGCATTCCGGTAAACACAATACCTATTATCACAAGGAGCACTAAGTAATCGGCAAAAGAAGTTACATAAGCCGTCCTCTCATCCAAAACCCTCCTGATAACAAGCAGTATTAGTGACACTAAGAGCACACCAGCAAGTAACATGGCAGCGCCTCCAAGTGCCGTTATCAGCTCCGGTACCGGATGTATAAAATACCTTAAATGCCGAACAATCATCAGTAAAAAAGTGAAATGGAAAATCCATCCGGTTATAAACAGAAACGTTGTTCCCTTAGACAGACTTCTAAAGAATAACACGTCCCCTGCCATCCTCATAATCACGCCTGAAAGGTTGGTTGACTGCGGTGTTTGAGGTATTTTCAGAGGTTGCGGCGTCTTATAGTATTCACAGTAGACCTTATAAATGAACCCTAAGGCGAATACGGCACAGCCAACATACACGATTGCATTCATGTACATATTCACTATAAAAGTTATGCCCGTCATCGCACGATCCTTATTACAATAGATTTTTACTCTAACGGAAAGCGCCTGATAGAAACTACCAGGCGCTCCTTTGCTCTGCCACAGTGCTAAAACACGCCCTGTTGTTTTTTTTATACGCAGCCGGTAGGCTTAGGAAGACCGGCATAACGGCACGCCTGCTTAGCCGGACCATCCGGGAACAACTGATAAAGGTACTTGGTGTTGCCCTTGTCAGCCCCCATCGTCTTTTTGATCTCCTTGACCAATATCTTTATCATAGGAGCTATCTGATACTGCTGATAGTACGACCTTAGAAAATTGATTACCTCCCAGTGTGCTTCTGTCAATTCAAGACTGTCCTCGCTAGCCAACATCTTTGCTAAAGCCTCAGACCAATCATTTAGATTTGTCAGATACCCGTCCTCGTCAAGCTCTATGCTCTTACCCTCACAACTAATTGAACGCATACAAAACCTCCTGCCTTTTTTAAATTAAATTCATGGGAAACTCCCTGTTATTCCCGGTTTCAATCTGCCCGGTACGACAGCCCCTTAAACCTTAATACACCATAGAGGGCATCGTCAAATAAAAATAATTGATATGTTTATCAACTTTTTTTATCGCTTGCAAATTCATCTACTTTCACCATATAAAACCACCTTAATCCTTCAACTTTATAAACAACATATTACCATTTTTTTCATACGGTCCTCTGCCTTGAGTCTTTAAAGACAGTGTATGTGTTTTTGGAACATAATTTAAATAAGCGCACATGTAGTCAACATCCTCAGTCAGGGAAAGGGCTAAATCCCAATCCTCTTTGCACACATACGCAAGGGCATCCATAAAGGCATTACCCATATCTTTTTTGGTGGGGTCATGCACATAAACAGCCCCACAACTGCACTGCCCACCGGTAAAAAACCCCAGCATAGTAGGCACCTCAGCGGGGCTTTCAAAAAGCTGCTTACAAAAAGGACACCTCGGCTCAGTAAGAACACTTTTATCCTCTCTTATCTTATTACCGTAGCGTGCCATTTCTTATACCAATGACTCCATACCTTTCAGTCTTTCCATATACTCTGTCCAGTCAACCGTTAACTGAGAATTCTTCTTAGTATTGCAATTTTTACAGGCAGGCACAATGTTTTCACGTGCTGACATTCCACCTTTTGACAGTGGTATCAGGTGATCCATGGTGAGCTCACTTGCCGGAAATTTAAGACCACAGTAGTAGCAGACTCCATCAGTCAGTTTCCGGAGCCACCACCGTGTTTTTCTTAACCTCCTGGCTTTCTCTTTCTCACGCCTTGCAAAATCCTCATGAGAAAGCATCAACCTCCTCACGATACAATACCCCCTCGCCTGGCACTTTCCTCTTCAAAAAACTTTCTATACATGATGTCCCATTCTTGTGTGCCCTCAGTAAGCCCTTTTTTTAGTGACTTAACTTTTTTCCTTACCACCTCGTCAACATCCTGCCACACACTCAGGTGTGTTGTTATTACGTTTTTGACCGCCTTTCTGATTGCCGGTTCTTCTGCAATTAGTTTTACCAGTTTTTTACTTTTTAGTCCTGTTACAATTATGTGCGACAGGTGAGAAACTTTATCATCGGAGAGCATCATATTATGATGTTTCTTTCCCTTATTAACCTATGCTTAGTCATATCGAAGAGTTTTTTATAGTCCATACGGCCCTTTTCAATCTCTGGCTCATAGGACTTTAACAGCTCTCTGACCTCCTCGTTAATTCTGTCTTCTGCCATGAGCTCATCCATCATAACATCCCTAACCTCGCGCACCAGCTCCTCTTTAGCGACATTAGCAACTACCAGCCCATCAGCAACTAACCTGCTGACTATATCCGCTGCCACACTTCCTACCCATGCTTTTTGTACTCTCACACTATTTTTCCATAAAAGAAAGCATGGCTATATTTCTGGCACGCTTTACAGCAGTCGTGAGCTCTCTCTGATGCCCGGCACACGTGCCAGTCATTCTGCTGGGAAGGATCTTGCCCCGCTCTGTCACATACGACCTGAGTGTCCGCATATCTTTGTAATCTATAAACGGTGTCTTTTCCGCACAGAACCTACAAAACTTCTTTCTCGCAAACCTCTTAAACTTTGCCTGGTCTGCGCTTCTGCTCTTTTGAATCATCTCTTTACGCTCCTCATAGCTGTTTTTCCCATATCTCTCTTTATTTAAAATGGTTCAAGGTCTGTCATTTCATCAGGCGCTGTAAAACCATCCTGACCTCCTCTTGAGGGCTCTCCACTTCTTTTTGGTAAAAACCTTACATCCTGGGATACCACCTCAAACTTACTCCTTTTTTGACCCTCAGACTCCCATCGCCGCTCCCTAAGCCGGCCATCCACTATCACTGGACTGCCTTTGCTTAGGTACTGGCCACAGGTCTCCGCCTGCCTTCCAAACACTGTTATATCAATAAATAATGTCTCGTCTTTAGACTCATCACCCTGCTTTGTTTTTGAATTTACCGCAAGGCCAAAACTTGCCACAGCCAACCCCTGGCCTGTGTACCGTAACTCTGGATCCTTGGTAAGGCGTCCTGCTAATATTATTTTATTAAACATTGCCAGTTATTGTGTTTTTGGCTCAGTCTCTGCTGGAGCCTCTTCTTTAGGCTGCTTACTTTTTAACGTTTCCTCAAGGGCTTGAATTTCTTTCTTTTCCAGCTTGATCACCATAAACTTAAACACAGCATCATAGACCTTATAGAAACTTTCAAGAGCCTTGACTGCAGCAGGCGGAGATTTAAACGCAATAAAGATGTAAAACCCCTTGTCCCTTTTGTTTATCGCATATGCAAGCTTCTTTCTGCCCCAGCGCTCCTTTTTCAGCACCTCTCCATTTGATTTCTCAATGACATCTAAAATTTTTTTCTCTGCCGCCTCTATCGCTGCATCATCGAGCGCCGCATCCAGTATTGCAATATTTTCATAGTAATTCATTAACTAACCCCCGCCTTTATTTTAAACTTTTCCAATACATCCTGTGTTTTGTAACATAATTTATTAATAAAAATCAATATGGGTCTATAGCCTTAAACTTTTCATGTTGTCATCTGAAAGTGTTTTGCCTTTGTTCGCAGAGTGTTTCTGTTTATACCGAGTATTCTTGAAGCTTTCAACTGATTACCGGACGTTTCTTTGAGAGCTATGCTTATAAGCGCCTTTTCCACCTCATCCACTATAGCGCTGTAGAGATTACCGGAACTTATCTCTGTTACATCATGTAGATAATTAACAATTTTTTTCTCTAGAAATTCCGAGATAGAATACCGTGAAGTGTCGTAATACATCAGGTCTTTGTACTGAATCTCAACGTCTTTGGTCAAAATTGCCGCCCGCTTTATTGTTTCCTTTAACTCTTTGACATTGTCCGGCCAGTAGTGTTTCATAAAATAATCTATAGCAGTATCGCTAAATTTTTTTTCCCTGAGGGAGTAACGCCTCACGTACTTTGTTAAAAAATACTCCGCTAAAGGGAGAATATCGCCTTTTCTTTCCCTCAGTGGTGGAATTCTGACTTCAGCAGCAGCAAACACATCCCTAAGTTCTTTTAAAAAAAGCCCTCTCCTGACAAGCTCCGTCAGATTTTGTTTTGTTGATGTTATCACTCTGGCATCGGAGGTAAGCTCTTCATTTGCACCAAAGAGACTGTATCTTTTTGTTTTTATGAAATTAAGAAGTCTCTCCTGAAGTGATTGCGTCAGAGCGGTTATTTCAGATATATACACTGTGCCGTTTGTTGACAGAGCCAGGGACCCGTACCCATAGTAATTGTGGCCATCATATATCCCCTTTTTCCAACCGAATATCTCCTGCCCCTGCAGCTCTTCAGACATGGAATTGGTGTTTACCACCAAAAACGGCCCGGCTTTTCTTTTACCGGATAAGTGTATTAACCGTGCAAGATTTCGTTTGCCAGCACCGGTCTCGCCAAGAATCAAAGCGGGATTTTCGCTGTCTGAAAGGCGTTCTGCGTCTTTCAACGCTTTAAGAAACCTGCTGGTGCTGCCTATAACCTCACTACCTTCAGGCAAAGAGGCAACCTTAAGTCTCTCTATCTCCTCCCTTAGTGCCGCCCCCTCCCAAGCCCTCTCTACAGCTGCCTGTAACTCCTCAGGGTAAAGAGGTTTTTTCATACAAAGAAAAGCGCCCATAGCCAAAGCACTCAGTGCATCACTGTGCTCTTTATCCTCATAGAGCACTATCATCTGTGCTGCAGGGGCCGCTGTCTTTACCTTGAGTAAAGTTTCAACGCCCGAACCGTTTAAGCAGGAAAAGTCTATAAGTGCTAACCGCAAGTCCCCTGTCAACAGTAAAGCAAGCTCAACAGCGTCCGAAACCTGATAAAACCCACAACCACTCATACCCGCCACATTTTCAACAGCTCTCAGTACTCCGTCATCTTTGCCGACAAATAATATATCCCCTCTAACGCTCATACCCTCCGAGTGTTCACTGTGTAAGCTTACCGTGCTTGCTAAAAGCTCAAACCCGTTGTGTTATCAGCCCAGTACTGATCTGCAGTAAAATATGGATTACCATAATCATCTGTAGGCACATTATAAGGCATGTTTTTATAAAGCGCTTGCGTGTTGAATGTGTATCCGGCTTCACAAATTAAACCCTCCAGATTTCTCTTTGGGTTAGTTGTGCCTAAAAAACAAGTCATAGGGATGTTTTTACAGTTCAGGTGGCTTGGCCTCAAAGCATTTGAGTCCTGTTGTATTGTCGAATAAAAGGTGAGTTTACCTCCATAGACCTCAGATGTACCTACGTTTGACGAAATATCTGTAAAGGCAGAGGTTGACGTACCAACATACATCGTTTGTCCGCTAAAGGTAAACATTAAAGTACGTTTGTAATTAAACAAATTATTCGCCTCGATAGAACTGAAGGTTCTGCTAATCGTACTTTGTTCTGCTGACATAACAATAAAACTCAATGAGGTAATGTTGTCAGCGCCTATACCGTTGTTTGTTGTAACACAGTACACAGGAGTATTTGTATTGGTATGGAGATAGGGGATATAATACGTTACGTAAGTGCCAGAGCCTGACTCTACTGTTGGGATATACGCAAGAAACAACACAGCAATAAAAAAAAACAAACAACTGAGTTTTCTACACATGTAAGTATTCCTCCTTATTTTTAAAAAATCATTTCCGGTTCATAAAAACTATCAAATACAGAGATTCTCTCCAAAGCAGGCAAAAAACCCACTTGCCGACATTATAGCTTTAAAAGCGCTGGCTTGTCAATACAAAGTGCAAAGTAAATTCGGGTTAAAACATTTTAGAAACATGACGAAATTGCCCTCATAAGGTCATCCTGAATAATCGGTTTTATGAACACTGCGTTAACAGCATCTGATGTATGTTGTTCGTCATTGTATGCCGTTGTAACTATGATTGGAACATTTGAGGAGTGCTCTCTTATTTTCTCAATCATTTCATGTCCGTTCATAAGTGGCATCTCTATATCCGTTATGACAACATCAGGATTTTCTTTTAAAAATATCTCAAGTCCTGCTTTGCCGTTTTCTGCTACGTAAAGTGTTTTTACCCTCCTTCTTATAAACTTACCAAGAGATTCTCTTGTTATATCCTCATCCTCTACATAAAGCACCGTCAGCGCTTTCAACCTCTCTAAAATATCCGTCATCGTTTTTTTCCCAAGCCCTGTTCCTGAATTGTTTTATCTGTCACTTAAAACTTTCCTTCTCTGATGGAAAAACACCGCCTCTAACCTCATCCCGATACGTGCAGAGTGCTTTAAGCGCCTCTTCTTTCAGGTTTGCATACCGTTTGGCAAATTTGGGCATAAAACGCTCAAACAGACCTATCACATCGTGCAGAACCAGAATCTGCCCGTCGCAATGGGCTCCGGCACCAATTCCTATCGTTGGAATTGACAGCTTTTCAGTTATTTCCTTAGCAAGTCCTGTGGGAACAGCCTCTATGACAATACTAAAGGCACCGGCATCCTCAAGCATAAGCGCATCCTCAAGGAGCCGTACCCTTGCCTCATCTGTTTTCCCCTGAACTTTAAACCCGCCAATTCTGTAAACTGCCTGCGGTGTCAGCCCTATGTGAGCCATTACAGGAATTTCAGCGGCTATCATTGCTTTTATCTGAGGAAGGATCTCACGTCCGCCTTCGGTTTTAACTGCCTGAGCGCCACCCTCTTTTATGAATCTTCCCGCGTTTCTGACAGCATCCCCTACCGACACCTGATATGACAAATATGGCATATCCCCTATGACAAGAGCGTTTGTAACAGCACGGGAGACAATCCGCGTGTGATAGATCATCTCATCCATAGTCACAGGCAGTGTGTTTTCAAGACCCTGCACAACCATAGACAGAGAATCACCAACCAAAATCCCCTCAAATCCAACCTCATCCACAATGCGCCCAAACGCATAGTCATAGGCTGTCATCAGTGCTAGCTTCTGTCCCTTTACCTTTCTGTCAAGAAAATCATTTATAGTTATTCTTGCCACAACATGCTCATAATAATAATTTCCCTCATAAAATAATTTAAAGAAGTCCCGCTCTTTCTAAAATTGTTGGTACCTTATCCTCCATACCTATAGCCATGATATGAACCCCGTCACAGATTTTTTCGTCTTTTAACTGTCTGATGTGGCGAGCCGTTATGTTAAGCCCTGTATCAAGTGCTTTTTCCTTTCCGGCAGCCTTCATTTCATCTATCAAGTCCTGGGGTACTTTAATGCCTGGAACAAAATTGTTCAAGAAATTCGCCATTCCGGCACTTTTTAACACAACCAGCCCGGCCATAACTTTCACTGGAAACTGACGTGCAAACGCCATAAATTCCTTAAATTTGTCTATGTTGTAGATGGCCTGAGTTTGAAAAAAATTAGCTCCCGCTTTGACCTTCTTTTCAAACTTCATCAACTGCGGTTCTAACGGGTTGGACTCAGGGGTTACCACAGCGCCCTGGAAAAATGAAGTAGCTCCCTTTAGGTCGTTACCCGACATGTCTTTTCCGTTATTGAGGGCATTTACCACCTGAAGCAACTGCACGCTCTCTATGTCATAAACCGGACGGGCACTTTTATGGTCTCCTGCACTGACATGGTCGCCTGTCATACAAAGCACATTGCGTATCCCAAGCACACTTGCTCCCAAAAGATCCGACTGTAGTGCTATACGGTTTCTGTCACGGCAGGTCATCTGCAAAATTGGCTCAAGACCGTGTTCAAGCACCAGCTTGCAAACCGCCAGAGAACAGATACGCATAACTGCCGATTGGTTATCGGTTACGTTTACAGCATCCAGCTTACCCTTTAACAACTCCATGTCGTGTTTCATCACCGATATATCAGTGCCCTTAGGGGGCCCGACCTCGGCAGTAACGACAAATTTCCCTGACTCCAGGGTATCTTTAAAGCTCATTGTCATAGTCTCCTTCTGTCACCTTATTTTTTGTCCTTACTTTTTTTGTCGCCCTCTGCGGCATCCGCTCTGGTGTATAACTTGTGCGGGCCTTGCTTAGCCGACCAATCCTTGGGCGGAAGAATCTCTTTCATCTTATCCAGTTCACCGAGTTTCTTCTGACGCTCATAAATTCTTACCCAAGCACATTTTATTTCGTCACTTACCTCACAGTTACCGTCTTTTGTGCCGCCACACGGGCCATTAAGCAATCCCTTTGGGCAATTCGTTACCGGACAAATTCCTCCGGTTTTATCTATTACACAGTCGCCGCACAGTGAGCACCTCTCATCAAACATCTGAAAGCGCGTCATATTGCCTAAAAAAGAGGTGTCATTTGACGGATACACTGCCTTATCCGGATATATCTCCACGGCAGACTGTGTCCCTGCGCCGCAGGACATCACCACTATTGCATCGGCTTTATCCAGCGCATCTTTGTCCTTTTTTAACTCCACCTTTGTCCCCAGCGTCTGACAACCGGTTTTTGGCACTATCATGCCGGTTACGGTTTTCCCCTGAGCTTTCAGGTCCTCGGCCATCTCCTTTAAAGCCTCTTCATTACCTGTTCCACACAGCGAGGCACACTCAGAACAGCCTATCAAATAAAAACTGTTATAACCCTCCAGAGTTTTCAGAAGTTTACTGCGGTCCTTCTTTTTAGTTATTATCATGGAATTCTCCCTTATTAAACTTTTATCTATTTTAGCATATTTTTGGCGGCTTCCACCGTGTTATACATAAGCATGGCTATAGTCATGGGACCCACGCCTCCCGGCACCGGAGATATGAATCCGGCTCTTTCCTTAGCCGCTTCAAACTCAACATCACCAACAAGTTTCCCGTCTGAGGAGACATTTATCCCTACGTCTATCACGGTGGCACCCGGCTTTATCCAATCGCCCTTTACCATCTCAGCCTTACCCACTGCTGCTACCACAATGTCCCCAGAGAGGCAAACATCTTTCAGGTTGGCAGTCTTGCTGTGACAGATTGTGACGGTGGCATTTTTCCTAAGCAGCAGAAGTGACACAGGTTTTCCCACAATCACACTGCGCCCTACAACAACTGCGTGCTTACCCTGGCAATCCACGCCGTAAGCCTCAATAAGCTTGATGCAGCCATGCGGAGTGCATGGTAAAAAGCCGGGCTCATCAAGCACAAGGCGGCCAAGAGAGTCCGGACCAAAGCCATCCACATCCTTTAAGGGTGAGATCCTGTGCATGACCTCCTTTTCACTTAGGTGCTTAGGTAGCGGAAGTTGTACCAAAATTCCGTGCACAGCAGGGTCGTTGTTTAAGTCATCTATTATCTTGAGGAGCTCTGTCTGAGAGATGGTGTCAGGCACCTTACAGCCGATGCTCTTTATCCCCAGGGTTTCACAGGTTTTTTCTTTGCTTGCAACATACTTTTTCGATGCCGGATTCTCACCAACTAACACCACGGCAAGCCCGGGGGCCACCCCTTTAGCCTTAAGAGCATCCACCTCCGACTTCAACCCGTCCGTTATCTCCTTAGCCACTCTCTTACCGTCTATTATTGTAGCTGACATTAATAAAACCTCCCTTATCGCTTTTCGATTAATTTTTTATACCAAGGTGCATTCAATCGCCTAACATCGTTGGCATCGTCTAAAGCTCCTCAACGTACTAAAAGTACGCCTCCGTCGCTTTCTCCTTGCCGCCTTGTTATGCTTCTGACTGCTACTTGGCGTTATGCCGGATACAAACTCCCCTGCCAAAAGCACGTGAAAGCCCATTACCCGTAACTGTTCACATATCTCTGTTACCCCTTTATAAGTTCAAGCATTTCCTCTCTTGTTGACTGCTTAGTTCTGAAAATTCCTCGCACTGCTGATGTTACCACACGGGAGCCCGGTTTTTTCAGCCCCCTCATACTCAAACACAAGTGCTCGGCCTCTATTATGACCATAGTCCCACGGGGCTTAAGCGTGTGCATTATTGCATCAGCCAACTGTGTTGTCAGCCTTTCCTGTACCTGTAGTCTTTTTGCAAGGAGATCCAGAGCGCGTGCCAACTCCCCAATCCCAACAATGTTTCCCTTATGGGGAATGTATGCGATGTTGGCCTTACCAAAAAACGGCAGGAGATGGTGCTCACAGATGGAATAAAACTGAATGTCTTTAAGAATTACCATCTCATCGTGGTTTTCGCCCTCTATTGGAACAAGGATCTCTTCAAACGGGATTTCCATACCGGAGAGTATTTCCTCATACATGGCAGCCACCCGCTCCGGAGTTCTGCGTATGCCAGGCCTTTGTGCGTCCTCCCCGATTCCTTCTATTATCAGACGTATTCCTTCTTTTATTTTCTCTTTATCCATTGACATCAATTACCTCATAATCAGTTACAATCTTATCAACCCTCACATCGTGGCTCTCAACCGGCACCTCAGATATCACTTGTTCTCTATAACAGATGGCAACAAGACAGGGTCTTTTACCTAAAGCGGAAATAAAACCGTCATAGTACCCGCCGCCATAGCCAAGACGTCCGCCGGCTCTGTCAAAGGCAGCCCCAGGCAATACTATTAAATCTATGGCAGCTCCGTTAACAGGCTCTGATAAATCGCTGTCTGGCTCTAAAATCCCCATATATCCCAGCTTCAAACCATTGAGAGTATTTACCTTATAAGCTTCCAAAATGTGCTTTTCCCTGTTGACTCTTGGAAGAATCACTGTTTTTTTCATAGCAAGTGCCTGCTCAATCATTGGAAAGGTGTTTGGCTCAGTTTTAAAAGACGCAAAGAACATGATGCAACCTGCACCAAGCAGCTCATTTAATGAGTACAGTCTGGTTTTAATCATGTCGTCTTTCTGCCTTCTGCCTTCCTTGTCAAGAGAATCTCTGATACCAAGTATCTTTTTTCTCAGGGTTGTCTTTCCCTCTTCTTTTATCATTCTTTTTCTTTTTTTGCCATTCTTTTTCTTTTTTTGTCATTCTTTTTCTTTTTTTGTCATTCCTGCGGAGGCAGGAATCCAGGTCACTTAAAAAGGTTTTAAAAGACTGGATTCCAGCTCGGAGGCTGGAATGACAGATATAACAAACACTTCTAAATAGTTCCTTAGCAAGTTCTTAAGCGGCCTCCTGCCCCCCTGAGACTTTGCCATCAAGTGTATTTTTAATAGCCGCTATATCTTTCAGAGCCGACGGAGCCGCTTTAAAAACCGCTGCCCCCTGCATATCGGCATTTGATATCTCCTCAGTAAACCGCACAGAGCCAATTAACTCCATCCCTTCTATGTTTTTTTTAATGAATTCAATGTCTGAGTCGTTTCTGACCTTCCCGGCAACAACGTAAACATGGGAAACTCCAAGCTGCTTTGCCATATCCCTTACTGAAATGGCAGTTTGAATGCTCCTTTTCCCGGGTTCAACGACAACAACGAAAGCGTCCACCCCCTCAGCAGTTCCCCGTGTAAGATGCTCAATCCCTGCCTCCATATCCACAATAACAACGTCATCACGCTCAACAACAAGGTGTTTAAGCAGCCGCTTTAAAAACACGTTTTCCGGACAGTAACAGCCCGATGAGGCCTCCTTAGACTTACCCATGATAAGGAGTTTTATACCATCAACCGTAGTGCGGCTACATCCCTCCGGTATGTCATCCACTTTGGGGTTAAGCTTAAACACGCCCCCCATCGCTCCAGGCCGTGCCCCCGTGCGCTCGGCTATCAGCTCAGCCATCTCTGCAATGGGTCTCATCCCCTCTATCTCAGTATCACTAAAGCCCAGAGCTGTTGCCAGATTGGCATCAGGGTCGGCATCCACGGCAATCACCTTTTTGCCCTCTTTAGCATACAGATAACTCATCACCGAGGACAACGTCGTCTTACCGACGCCGCCTTTACCTGTCACCGCAATTTTCATATAGTTTAGTGTATCAGTTTTGGGGAATTTATGTCAAAATTGGCACGAGGATTTTGTGTAATATTTAAAGTTAAGTGCTTTAATTATGATGGCTTTTCTTGATAGCCATAAGCAAGTGATCACGGAGGATTTTCAAAGAGGTAAATAACGCCTGAGGAATTTTAATATCTCCTGCTTGCGGCTTATCAGCATAGATTATCCCAATAGGTTTGTCATCAACTGTAACGTGCAGCAACATGAAGGTTTCAGCATCAAATAGCTTTCTGTACCAGTCTGGTATCCTTGATCTGACGTTAGGGTCATTTATGTCCTGAATTATTACGTCTGTTCTCTTTGACAGCACGAGGTTAAAGACATCGCTTCCGCCGGAAAGTTTAAACTTGAAATCAGGGATTATCTCTTTAATGTTGTTTCCCAGGCCAAAGCGCCCCACCACGCTCAAATCTGAGGTGTTTTTAACGCCAAATATGACACGGCTAAACCCCATGGCATTGTACATTACCTGAATTATCGCACTTAAGATGTCGTTAAATGAGCGTCCGTCTGAAATGTATTTGGAAATATCGGCAATTCCATTATTTAGCAAAACAACAGCATTTTGTGGCATTTCACGTGGCTCGGAACTGTACATAGATTTTATCTTTTCAGCTTCCTGCTTTTTAACAACTGCTTTCTTTATGGCGTTTTCATCCAGTTCTCTTAATTGTTCAACATTTGCAGTTAGTTTTTCCACAGATATGACAGAAGCTATCTTAGGATCAAGCCCGGACATATACTCAGACAGGTCTTTAATGGAGATATCTGCTATCTGCGCTATTCTGTCTCTGGAAATGTCAAAACAGTCCTTATATCGCCTCATAAATAAGGCAAATTGCTCTTGTGCGTTTCCGGCATCAGGCAGCATCATTATTCTGCTCATTTCGTTTGCAAAGCACACAAGTGTATGTTTTTTCTCAATTGTAAATCTTGGCGCAGGTACGATTTTTTCCTTAATTGGCTTCATCGTCTGAAGCATCTCCTTAGAAAAACTCCAGTCATCGGCTATAATAATCCCTATATCATCATAGCTCTTACCTAAAACCGTTCTGGATGCCTCCTGCTCGCTTATTTTCTTCTTAGCAATCATGCTCTTTACCTTTTGTGCTTCATAGGGCATGAGAAATGTCACAAGAAGCCGTCCTAAATTATGGAATATGGCATATATAAATATCTCCTCAGTGTTTCTGATACCTCCGGCATCGGCCATTTCCCTTGCTATGGAGCCGCTTAAGTATGAGCCAATAATCTCCTCTTTAAGGCGCAAGGCAGAGTCCTTATCCTTTAAGCTTTCAAACAGAAGCAGTGACAGGGCAATGTTTTTAATCTTCTCAAAACCAACAACAAATACCGCCCTTGATATGGTATCAATCTTGCCAGCACCATGTGCAGAGGCATAAGCAAAGGTGTTTACTTTTTTCAGGAGCTTATTAGTTATTGATATATCGTCAAGGATTTCACCAGTAATATCATGAATAGAGGTTACCTCATGCTTTGAAGCCTTCTGGCTTACCATTGTAACGGCCCGGGAAAGCGCAGGAAAGTCGTTGGACTCCTGAAGTCTTCTTTTCAAAACATTTATAGCATCTTCTTTCTTTTCAGCCATTAATTCCGCCTGTTCTCAAACTCTGGAACATTTAAACTAACACGCTGTTCCCAGCATGGCCATTATCTACTTATCGTCTTTTCACCGACAGTAGTTTAACACTTTCCATAAATAGTGTCCATATTTTCATAAGTGAATTGCTGTACTGCGCCTCAGCTTATCGTGAAACCTTGATAACCCCATCAGAGGACAGGATTTTATTTGTAAGGTTAGTGAGTTGAGTTTTATCACTAACTTCAAGTGTGAAGATGAAATGTGCATGTTTATCTTGTGCGGTTTTTGCCTCAAGATGAGAGAGGTTTATATTAAAAGTGGAAATCACATTGCTGAGACTTGCAAGAATTCCGGGTTTATCAATAGTTTCAACATAAATCCTTGCCGTAGTCGTTGATGTTGTCTCGGAGTTCCACGTAAGAGTGACAAGCCGTGCCTCATCCAAAGAAAGCCGCTGAAAGTTGTGGCACTCCTGCCTGTGAATTGTCACTCCTTTGCCCTTTGTGATAAAACCGATTATCTTGTCCCCTGGGACCGGGTAACAGCACTTTGCTGTGGCATAAAGCAAATTATCAATTCCTGTGATGTGGATACCTCCGCCTTGCTTACCGGATGGTTTATGTATTTTGGGGATAAACGGAGTTTCCTCTTTAGTTTCAGGGCTAATACGGTTAATCACCTGCTTTGGGATGATTTTCCCAAATCCAATGGAATAGAATAATTCATCAACGGTTTTTAAGTTAAAAGATTCCGCTACCTCCTGCATCTTTTTGGATTTCAATGTGGAGACTTTTATACCGCTTTTTGTAAAGGCGCTCTCAAGCAAATTTGAACCCAGGACAACGCCTTGTTTCATCTGCTCTGTTTTAATCCAGTGTCTGATTCTGTTTTTTGCCTTATGTGTTACAACAAAAGTCAGCCAGTCCCTGCTCGGGGTGTGTGATGGGGATGTCAGTATTTCAACGGTATCACCGTTTTGCAGTTGGTATTTAAGGGGAACAATGCGGCCATTTACGCGTGCCCCGGAACATTTGTTTCCCACCTGTGTGTGAATTGCATAGGCAAAATCAACAGTAGTAGAGCCAACCTGAAGCTCCTTAATATCCCCGGCTGGTGTAAATACAAAAACCACATCTGAGAGCACCTCGCCTTTAAACATCTCAAGAAATTCACGCGCATCATCAGAGTCACGCTGAAGATGAACCATATTCTTGAGCCAGTCCATGTATGTGGAATCCTTTTCGTCTATTTTCCTCTCTCTCTCTTTTTCTTTTTCCTTATACAGCCAATGAGCCGCTATGCCTTTTTCAGCAACAAGGTGCATTTCCTCGGTTCTTATTTGAAACTCGACCCTCTCTCCGTTAGGCCCTAGCACTGTTGTGTGGAGCGATTGGTACATGTTTGACTTAGGCATTGCCACGTAGTCTTTAAATCTGCCCGGCACCGGCACCCAAAGCGAGTGAATAAGACCCAGTATCATATAGCACTGTGCCTTTGTAAGTGTTACAATTCTAAGCCCCAGCACATCGTTTACCTCTTCAAAGGATATCCGCTGGGCTTGCATTTTCTGGAAAATGCCGTAGAGGTTTTTAACGCGTCCACTGACTCTTGCAGGAATTGTGTGCTGTTCAGCCTTGTCTTCAATAGTGGCAGCAAGGCTTTTTATAAAAGCTTCACGTAGTTCCTTTTTAGCCTCAAGTTTTTTGTATAAGTCCTCGTACAGTTCAGGGTGAAGGTATTTAAACCCGAGGTCCTCAAATTCTGACTTAAGCCAGCCCATACCAAGCCGGTTAGCTAACGGGGCGTAGATGTCAAGGGTTTCAGCGGCTATAGTCTTTTGCTTTGCATCAGGCATAAACGCAAGGGTTCTCATATTGTGAAGTCTGTCGGCAAATTTTATAAGCACCACCCGAACGTCTTCAGCCATAGCGATAAACATACGGCGGAAATTTTCTGCCTGTGCCTCTTCACGGGTTTTAAACTCCATTGACTGCAACTTGGTGAGGGACTTAACCATAAAGGCCACATCCTCTCCAAATATGTCCGAAATGTCATTAACTGTCGTGTCGGTATCCTCCACCGTATCATGCAGAAAGCCCGCCACGATAGTCTTACAGTCCATGTGCATATCGGCAAGAATTGATGCTACAGAGAAAGGGTGGTCAAAGTATGGCTTGCCTTCTTTGCGCATCTGATTACAGTGCGCCTCCTCCGTAAAATGATACGCCTTACTTATCAGAGAGATATTTGCATCCGGTGAGTATGCAACTATCTTTTTAAGTAACCGGTCAAGTTCTATTATCTCATCTTTCATGGGCTTTTCAGTTTTATTATACAACGATTCCTTGATTTTAAAAAGTATTACATAAACTCTTCACACCTGTTAAATGAAAGGCATTGAATAACCACGCAGTATTGCTCCACGTACTGTTAACAAAAAAACATATTTTCCTTATGTTTTTTTAGATAAAACATATTGACATAAAAATAAAAAGCGTAGTAGAATTATACGTTGCGCCACTAGCTCAACGGTAGAGCAGCGGACTCTTAATCCGTTGGTTCCTGGTTCGAATCCTGGGTGGCGCACTTTATATTCTCTTTATTTATCAATCACTTACACTTGATACAAACCCACTCAAAGATGTGTTATTTCAGTAGAGGTGCCCATAAAGGTGCCCGCGGCAATCCAATTCCACCCATCTCTATCCAACTACAGCCAATTTTCAGGTGAAATATTACCTTTTTACATGGCACATCAGATGTCAAAAAACAATGTTTTTATCACTAAACGAACAGTGGAGTTTTAAGATATCGGAACTTTATCCCGGAGTTCAAAAACATATCTTATCTTTAAAGTTGAAACCACTTTCTAAGATATTCCAACCGAGGGAAATGATGTTTGACAATAGGGATATGTTGCTATTTCTGTCAGTTAGGTTAGCTGGAAAGATTGTTAGTTATTTTCTTTTCTTTCTGTTGTACACAAGCACATTATTAGGAATTTCAGAATTACTTTGAGACTGATTTTGTTTTTCTATGTAATTTTCCAGTTTACAAGATGCATCTGCCAAATCATTTTCATTTACGATATTGTATCTATCAAAAACTGAACGAGTTTTGTGTCCTGTGATTTTCATACATATTTTTTCAGGTATAGAGGCACGTATCATGTTACGAACTGTTGTGCGCCTCAAATCATGGAACAACCTCTCCTCATCAAGTCCAGCGTTCTTCAGTGCTGTTACCCAGGTTTTTCTAAAATCACCTATTTTCTTACCATTTTTAAAAAATACATATTCACATTCAGGGTAATTGTTATTTCTTAATAGCATTTGTTCCATCAGCGTTTCTAATAACTCACCTGTCAGATAAATTATACGTGGTTCATCATTTTTTGTGTCACTAGCTTCAAGTGTGATTTTCTTCTCAAAAAGATTAACCTTACTCCATTTTAATGACAATATCTCATCTCTTCGCATTCCAGTATAATATGCCATTACAAAAGGTGCTTTGATATAATTGGGTAAGAAGGTTTTTACCCTGACATATTCATCATATTCAAAGTAACCAGATCTTACATTATTTTCTTTTAACCTTGGGATGTATGGAGCCTGATGTGCTTTTGGTGGCGTTTCTCTCATCGCAAGATTAAACATACGTTTTAAAGCTGATAACTCTCTGTTGATAGTAGCATTAGTGACACCGTTTTCCTGCCGGAGAAGAATGTATGTTTTTATTTTATCGCTGGTGATATCTGTAACTCGTATGTTCTTAAAATATTTGCTGAGATTTTTAACACTTAATTCCGCCCTCTTTAAAGAACTCTTATCGTTGATTTTATAATCTGTGATGAAATTCTGTGCTATTTCTTCAAAACGTGTTTTTTCAGTTTTGGTTCCATAAAATTTACCTTGTACAATATCACCTTCACGTTTTTTTAAAAGGCGTTTAGCGTCTGCCTCTTTGGTGGATCTGGAACTCTCCCGATAGAACTTACCATCGATGTAGTATTTTATCCACCAAATATTTCTTTTTTTAAATAATGAACCCATAGTCTATGGCTCATTATGCGATATCTGAAAAGTTGCGCCAAGAGGTGTTTTAATAAGTAAATACATGTTTATTCTCCTCAATCCACGAGTTCAAATCATTTACATCAATAAGGATACGCCTACCGATTTTGATATATGGAAAATCACCTTTTTGGTACAAAGCCATCAGTTTCCATTTGCTGATGCCAAGATACTGGGCGGCTTCAATTATGGAGAGTAATCGGGTGTTATCGTTTCTCATGGCAGGACACCATTTAATAACTGATGGAAATTAAGTAGAAGGGATACGGATCGAAACTGCTGTAAGAAAAGATTGGTTACTTCTTGTAAGCCTAAACTTGCATATGACCTTGAAAGTAGCGTGTTGTTAAGTATGAAACATAAAAAAGACATACCTCACCTCTAAAAGATTTTTGCAGTTGTTTCTTTAATTATCTTTTAGAGGCATACTTTATCAAGGTATGCATCTCTACGAGATTACACCAAAACTGTTGTTATAATCTCTGAAATAGCATATCTTTATGGATATCACTTTGTCAACACGCATTTTTCAAAAAAGTTCTATTTGATTTTTTTTGAAGTAACGTGTTAATATAAAATACTTGAAGCAGAGACTGATGTCTTCCTTTTTAAATGAGGGTGGATGTTCAGCTTTGACTAAAAAGTGTTACTATGCCACTAAAAATATTGTCACTTTTGTTACTGATGTGATATCTATTACTGAGTGGCGTGAAAGGATTACTCATACATGTTATGAGTAATCCTTTTGCATTTAGTAACAGTGAAATCCTATTAATCTGTGGTTCTTTGGGGTTCTGCTAAAATTATGATATCGTTCACACCTTGATGGCTTAAGTTTGAGATATTGCAAATAAAGGGTTGTTGGTAAAAATAGGCACAAGGCGTTACGTTATAATACTCATTTTCAAAATGCTGCATTAAAAATTCTTTTTTTCATATATAGCATGAGTTGAGTTTTCTATGATTAGTTGAAATACAAAGGTTTTATTTATCTAACAATAATAGGGGGTTTTGGCGGCATCTATAATAGAGGCTTATTCCCCAATATTATTTAACAGTTCATTTATAATATGTTTAGCTGTGTGTCTGAACCCACCACCCATCAACCCACAACCGCCCCATGCGTTAAGGGTTGAATTGAAAAGGGGATTAGGGAGAACGGTATAATGCCTTAACCTCTCTGAGAATGTAGCAGCCTGATAACCCAGCAAAAAGCTATTCGATGTGGTGTTATAACAGCATGAGTGTGGAGATGTAAACAGATATGGAACCATATACCGGGACTTATATAATCGCCTGTAGTGCGTTATTAGACGGTAGGTGACATGAATGTAGGATATATTCAATAAACTGTGTCAAGTGTGAAATCACCTTAAACGGTAATATCCAATTTTAGCCTACCCTCAAAAAATAAAGCAAGTTGAGAGACAGTCTGGCTCCAGTTTCTCAATGGCTGTCTC
>JADFXG010000042.1 GCA_015233895.1 Nitrospirota bacterium
TCGTGTCATCCCTCCTTTCTTTTTTCATAACTGATATTATATTTCTGTTATGCAGTTTCTGAAAATACAATTTTCAAAATATGCTCTCTACTTAGAGTTCATGACACAGTTTTTTGAACACTCTCGATAAACACGGATGAACACAGATAATTATTTAATTTATCTGTGTTCATCTGTGGTTAAAATTTGTTCTGAATGCAACTCGGTATGAGAATTATGACCGCCTCGGCAATATTCATGGATGCGCTTAAGTACGTCGAGCCTCTTATGGACAATTAATCTGTTATAACGTTAGGTCTTCTACTACTGGTTTAAACCAAATTACAACAACGGTATTACTTCTTTTTTATTCAATAATCTTAGGTACTTTGTAAAAATTACCGGCTCTTTCCGGCGCATTTGAGAGGGCATCTTCTATGGTAAGTGAGTCTCGTTCTATGTCCTCCCTAAATACGTTCATAACGGGGATTACGTGTGAGGTTGGCTCTACTCCGTCTGTGTTAAGCTCGTTTAGTTTTTCAACATAGAGCAAAATATCGCTTAACTGCTTACCTAATGTCTCAAGCTCTGAAGCATCTAACTTCAACCTTGATAGTGCCGCGATGTGTTTTACATCATCAGTTGTTACGCGCATGTGCTCCTTTTATATCTTTTCCAGATTGGCAAACTTAAGGGCTAATCTTTTTATTCCAACGTTTGGGAAATTTACAGTTACTTTCACATCGTCATCCTCGCCGTAACAGTCCCTCACCACTCCCACTCCCCATTTGGGATGCTTCACCCTGCAGCCGGAATTGTATGGAAACACTACCGGCTCCTTCTTGCCCTCCTGTGAGCGTGCTGAGCTGTTTGTTGGAATTGCATTTTTCTCAAGCCATAAACAGCAATCTTTCGGTATGTCTTTTAGAAAACGCGAGGGCTCCTGTTCCTGAAACTTAGCATAAAGCCTCCGCCTGCGTGCCCCCGTCATAAACAAAACATCCTTTGCCCGTGTCATCCCCAGATAGAAAAGCCGTCTCTCCTCATCCAGCTCATCCTCAGTACCTGTAGCCTTAAAATATGGTATCAATCCGTCTTCAAGGCCGGTTATAAACACCACAGGAAACTCCATTCCTTTAACATTGTGAAGCGTTGTCAGTGTGATGGCATTAGTGTTAGAGGCATCACAAGTGTTTGTTGTTGAGATAGCCACCATATCAAGAAACTCCCGAATTGGCATATTACCGTTTGCAAACATCAATTCGGTTATTTCACTTAACTCATTTTCATCCAAAATCTCTATGTATCCAGTCAGTGTGCCAATCAGCTTTATACCATCCGATACGGTTTTAACATCAGAGCTTGAAAGCGTATCAAGGAGTGAAACAAAGCTCTTAAGTTTTTCCTTGACTTGCACCGTAAGCCCCTTGTTGTTACATACGTTTTGCATGGCAACGTAGAGACTTACACCCTCTTTCTTTGCCTCCTGTTCAAGTTTAGAGATTGTGTTTGCAGAAATTGAGCGGGCTGGCAGATTTATTATTCTTCTTATGCTTACGTTATCATAGGAGTTTATAATCAGTCTCAAATACGATATGACGTCTTTGATTTCCTTTTTCTGGTAAAAATTAGTGCAGCCAAATACCCGGAAAGGAATCCTTTCATCTTTCAGTGCCTCCTCTATTACCCTTGATTGAAGCGGCACCCTGTAGAGAATCGCTATATCTCCATATACATACGTTCCCTTAAGGTAGAGGTCTTTTATATTTTTAGCTATATATTTAGCCTCATCCTCCTCTGAGATGAACCAGTAGTGGCAGACTTTTTCACCGGCAGCTTTGTCTGTCCAAAGGGGTTTTGTCTTTCTGTTTCTGTTTTTTGCTATTATGCTATGTGATACGTCAAGAATGTTTCGCGTAAAGCGATACGCCTGCTCAAGATTAATAGACATCGCATCGGGGAAATCTTTTTCAAATCTGCTTAGGACGTTTTCGCTCTCAAGCCCCTTATACTTATATGTGCTCTGGTCATCATCTCCGGCAACAAGAATATTTCTGTTTTTCTCCGACAATATTTTTAACAAATAATACTGTGAATAATTTGAATCCTGAAACTCATCAACCAAAATATAATTAAACAGGTCTGTGTACTTTTCCAAAATATCAGGGTTTTCCTCAAACAGTTTTATCGTATAAATAATTAAATCGTCCTGATCAAGCGCTCCGGACTTTTCCATCTCGTCCTGGTACCGGACATACACCTTGATAATTTTTTCATCAAAATCAAAGCTGCTTGAAGAGGAAAGCAAATCATCAGGCATTACCAGAGAGGATTTAAAACAGCTAATCTTAGAGAGCACCCCTTTGTAGAGAGCCTCATAGAGCTTCATCTCACTTAGTATATGCCGTATCAGCCTGCTCTGGTCATCGTTGTCATATATGATAAAATCATTGTTTACGGAGACTTTTGCCCCCTCCTGCCTCAAAATCCTGCTGCACTGGGAATAAAAAGTCCCTATCCACGCATCCTCCAAATCCTCAGAGATGATATACGATATCCTGCTTTTCATCTCGCTGGCTGCTTTAATGGAAAAGGCAATGGCAAGCATGTTTTCGTACTTTGATTTGTCTTTCTTATAGAGGTGACTGTACTTGTGGGTTATAAGCTGGGTCTTACCGCTTCCGGCACCAGCAAGCACAATTATTGGAGACTCCATGTGTTCAATGGCTTCACCCTGCTTAGAGTTTAACTTATCAAAAGATAAATGCTCAAACATAAAGTCCACTTCTATTATTGTAGCATACTATAAGATGGTTTTTCAATATATTATTGGCCATGTATATTTTAATGGTCATTAACTTGTGGGCAGTGAATGGTTGCAGGGTCTCAAATTTTATAAAAGAGCTTTTTATCCGGCACAGGGTATGTGTATTGAGTAATGCCGGCCCGTCCCAGCTCTATAGCCCTTTTAATCACATATCCGGCATCAATGGAGTAAATATCAAGGTTTGACAGTTTTGTTTCCCTAAAGTATGTTTTATCCATATGTATGGCAAGTTTTTTAGTATCCATATTTCCTGTCCGTTTAAGAAATGTGTGAGTGCCCTCGTTACCATCTGTGTCTCTGTATGTGTAGGTGACAGTGGTGGGGAAAATCAGGCTGTAGTAGTATATTTCCTTTCTTAAAATACTTTCCACGCAGTGTAAGGACGTACAAATCTCCAGATTTTTTCCGACACCCAGCCCCATAATGACAGCGTTGCCAATGTTTCCGATTCGATAGTAAGGCGAAAATTCATCCCATGAGGTTTCCGACCTGTGATGGTCATTAAGGAGATAATCCGCATTTGGCCCAAGGGCGCAAACCGAATGGTCAATGTTAACACTTCTCTTAACTCCGGGATAGCGACGGAATAACTCAGTCAGAAGCCCTGCATATGAGGGGGTTGTCAAAACATCAAAATAATCCACATCCTGCTGTGGATACGCCGGCATCATAAGCGTACCATCAGGAGATATCTCCTCAATCAATGCCTCCAGAAGTTCAACCGGAGATGATGTAAAATTAAAAAAACTGTTCCAGCTGCTATGGATAAAAACAGTCATGTTTTTTTTAAGCCCAAGCACTCTGAGTGCATCCATAAGGTCTGTAAGTGAGAATTTCGGATAAAATGCTTTTTGAAATCTGACAAGCGGATACCTTAAAAGCTCCTTTGGGTTTCTGGCATTTAATCTCTTAAGGGCAATCTCTTTTAATCTCTCCCTGATGATATTTTTAAGGGGTGCTCTCATTCTAAGCTGGTTTTAGTTTTTTCAAGACGGTTTCTCTAATTATCGGATAACTAACCATGGCAGCCATCTCATTGTAGTTAAATCTGACAGCGAATTCCTGTTCAAGCGCAGTTATAAGACTTATGTGATTTATGGAATCCCAGTGGGTAAGGGTTTTCATCGAGGTTTTGTCGTTAATTTCCGACTCACTTATTTGCAGCACTATTGCCATTACTTCTTTTATCCTGTTATCCATCTGAACCCACTTCTATATAATCTATTTGTATATCCTCAAAATCCTTTAGATTAAGGCGGTAATTTTTCACATTTGCATCCTCCGAGGTTTTTATAAAATGCAGTGAGTCATAGAAAGTACTAACCTGGTCGTTTTTCCCTGTCCTCACATACTGTGCCTCTGTTTCTCTGACATTATGTTTTCTTAAATTATGTACTATTTCGTTAAAAAAAACAAACTCCAGATCTCTTCCTATCACGCGGCAACTCATAAGAAATGTGTCTATCCGGGCGGTATCCCCCGGGCTTATGATAGAAAGCCCCGTAAATCCATAATCACCAAACCTGTCACAAGCGCTAAAGCAAAAAAGAAGATGGCCGGTGTTTATAAATTTCTCAATCTCTGCATCGGTGTATCTTTTTGTGGTAAGGTTAAACTGATTTGTCTTTTGGGTAAGCTGAGACATACGTGGTATCAGAGTTTTTTCATTTACAGTGATGTTAAGTTTAAGGCCGAGAGATTTAAGGTAGTCCTCAATTTTGTCGTATTTGAGTTTCTCTTCATTTCTCATTTTTTGATCACTATAGAGTTTTGTTCTTCTTTCATCTTCTTTTGAGTGGCCGGAAATGTAAAATAATTCCGATATTTTTCTCATAACCTGAGGATACTCATAGATATTTTCTGGAACAAGAACTGTTTTAATTTCTGGCAAAAACTGGTTAACTAAACCAATCTCAAATTGTGAGTCATCCACATATACAATACTCTCCGCTGAGACATTAAGCTCAGAGGCTATATCTTTAAGATTTGTAACCTTATCAGTCCAGTTAATTTTTTTAATGGCAAAGTGTTCACTCCTTAAAATCATATCAGGATGGGTTTGCAGGATTTCATCTACGTCATCGGGATTATTTTTTGAGCAAACGCACAGAAGAACTCCTTTTTTCATCAGAGAAAGAGCTATGTGCTGCACCTCTGTAAAGATTAATCCCTCAGTTGTATTGGGGGACATTTCGATTTTTTTTAAACCGTCCTCACCCACTGTTCCTTTCCAAAGGGTGTTGTCACAGTCTAACACTAAAACCTTTTTCGCTTTCCCTGTTACTGACATGATTACGGGCGCTATGGCGCAGGCATAGAGCCTATGGAATTCAAATGTGTAAAGAGCCCGCGATGAATAAAAAAATCTGTAATCAATACTGTTTTCAACTGAAAGCGCAGCTATGATTTTATTAATATCTATAATTTTTACGTTTTTAGCAGTGTTTTGAAAAATGTGTTCATTTAACTTTCTGCCTATCGTTTCGTATTTACTTTCAACAGTAGCGGAAAGAACAAAAGGCAGCGATGAAAAAGCGTTAAATAAAACTAACGGAATTTCTTTCAAGTTATTAAAAATAAAATCCATATCGGTTTTTGTTTTAGTAATGAGCGAATCTATCTCTTGTGTTTCCAAAGTTTCCGCCCTGTAGTATAAGCCGTCAACTAAGTTTGCAAGCTCACAAAATACGATTACACAATCACAATCTTTAACGTTTGCACTTTCCTGTACTATGTTATCAAAATTTCCTGTTGAAATATGGGCGTTTATTCCCCCGGTTCGTAAAGCGTATTCAACTGCCTCACCTAATAAGGTTAAGGTAATATTGGAAAGTATTTTTACGTAGTATTTTTTGTCTGTGATATTTTTTCTCAAATCAGGCAGGGCTTTAAGCACATCTTTATATTTTAGTTCCATATTTTCCCAGTATTTAAAAAGAAATATTTAGATTTTTTAAACGCTTTTGCCACCACAAATCAATTTCCTTAAGCGAGGCCAGCCATCCGCCTTTTGACGTACAGTAATTCAGTATAAAATCGTAAAGTTCAAAGTGTATGGGGTCACCTGCCGGATGAAAAGATATAGAGGCGCAGCCCTGTGTCTCTATAATCCTGTCAAGGATAGTTTTCACTACTTCTTTTGCCATCCCTAATCCATACTCCAGAGAGTTTGCGTTTGTCAGGGCAAAGTCCTGAAAGGCAAGAGGCACCTGAAGTATGGGAACAAGCTCTGCATTTTTAACATCATAGTGGTAATAAGGCAGTGCTGTGCCGCTTCTAAACCCAATGTTTCTGTTAAACCCTAATGTCGTATCCGACAAAAAGCCTGCCTCGTGCTGTATATGCGGAGTTTTTTCAATATCATAGTTAAGCCAGTGTTGGCGTGTTGAGGTTAATTCAAATCCAAGTGATTTTTCAAGATAATGTTTTTGCTCTTTCAAGACATCCACATCTAAAGCGGAAAGGTAACTTCCGTGAAGCCCTATGTCAATCCCGTCATCCTTCATTTCTTTTATCATGTCAAGAGTGGTTACCTTTTTGCCCCTAAATGTACATTTGTCTTCTAATGCGTAAAAACAGTCGTATTTGTGGATTTTTTTAAGCGGATACGCTGTGAAAAAAAATGATGAACTCAGTTTGTACTTTTTTTCAATGCTTAAATAATGTTCAATTGAATCTGCCACGGATGGATAAGACGGAGACTTATGGACAAAGAGCTTACCCAAAGAGAGAGCGGATGCTTTCATTTTTTCAGGCAGTGTTGAATCCGTATTCTGCATGTTTACCGTAAGCTCTCTGAGTTTTTGGTTAAAAGTAGTCTCTTTGCTTATAAAATCAACATCATGTGTAAGACAAATGGCAAAACTGTAACCGTGCGGCCATAAAGGGATTCTGGTTTTGAGAGTTTCCTTTAACCAGTAATTGATCTCTGGTACCCAAAGTTTTCCGCTCTTGTAGTTTTCTGAATACGAGTGTTCCCACAGATTCCACTGGTCTCTCTGTGAGCTTTCATACTCTTCTTTTCTTAAAAACAATCTGGCAAGATTTGAGGGCATAGAGGGGATGCCAACATTACCGTCAATCCCTAACCAGGAGCAAACGGTTTTTTTCAGGTACTGTTGTTCTGAAAGCTTCATAAATTTTCTGTCTCTCGTAAAATAGCTCTACCATTTTAACATAACACGGCATAGAAAATATCGCTTGACTTTTTCAATAAATGAGTATATATTTTGTAATATGTAGTACTCAACTCTTAGTGAGCATGGTAATGGTATGTAAACGCTATGTCAGTTGTAAGGGTAAACGTGCTTTTAACAGCTTTTAATTATTTGGCAGAAAGTTAGGTATGACTTGAAAGAGGGAATATGAACATGAAAACCAAAAAACATAATGAAGAGCTTGAGGCAAAAGTTAAAGAAAGAACAATTCAGCTTCAAGAGTATAATCTTGCTCTTCAGAATGAGATAACGAAACGTAAAGATATTGAGGAGAAATTAAAAGCCTCTCTTTTAGAGAAAAAATTACTGCTAAGGGAGCTGCATCATCGGGTAAAAAACAATCTGCAGCTTATTACAGCTCTTTTAGGACTTCAGCTTAAACATATTAAGGAGGAAACTTACAGAGAAATGTTTATAGAGAGCCAAAACAGGGTACTGGCTATCTCTTTAATTCATGAAAAACTCTATAAGTCAGAAAATTTTGTTGAGATTGATTTCAATAGTTATGTATCAAGTCTTTCAAGCGATATTATTGCTTCATTATGCTCAGACACGAGTATGATTAGTTTAAAATTAGATATTCCCCAAAATATAACAGTTGGCGTGGATGTAGCGACGCCTTTTGGGTTAATAATAAATGAACTCCTTACTAATTCTTTAAAACATGCTTTTAAAGACAAAAGAGATTGTTGTGAAATTAAAATCTCGCTGAGAGTGTTTGAAGATAATTTCATATTAACCATAACCGATAACGGCTCAGGGATTCCTGAGGGCACAGACATCGAAAAAAGCAAAACCCTGGGACTGAACATAGTCTCTATACTTGTCAGACAACTCAAAGGCACTATAGAACTTAACAGAACAAACGGGACAACTGTTACAATTGTATTTAAAAAATCAGATGATTGGATAATATGATATCAGTATCATCAAATGAGGAACTTATGGAGCACAATGCGCGGATAATGATAGTTGAAGATGATGGGATAACTGGTGCATACACAACAGAAATGCTGGAAAGCTTAGGCTATACAGTAACTTCACATGAGATGAACGGAGATGCGGCCATAGAACGGGCACTGAAGGATATGCCCGACTTAATTCTTATGGATATAAGACTGCATGGGAAACTGGACGGTATTGAAACAGCTTATGAAATAAGGTCGCAAGCAGACATTCCTATAGTGTATCTTACCGCCCATGCGGATATGAAAACGGTGGAACGGGCTAAAGTGACTCAACCTTTTGGCTACATAATAAAGCCTTTCAACAGCAAAGAACTGCAGTCTAATATAGAAATAGCAATATACAGACATAGCATGGAAAAAAAACTGAAAGAATTTAAGGAAAAGTTAGAAGATGAAATAGTTTTAAGCAAGAAACTTGAAGCACAACTGCAAAACTCTTTCAATGACCTTTCTCTGGCAAAGCTGCTTATGGAAACGGTTGCTAACGGTATTACAGATGAAATAGTCCTTATCACAAAAGATTATAAGATACTATGGGCAAATGATGCTGCGCGAAAAGCAACTATGGACAAAACATTTCAACCAATAGGAATGTGTTGCCATGAACTGACTCATCAAATGGGTACACCATGCCAATTGCCGGATACTCCGTGTCCTGTCATGGAATATTACCGGCAAGGAAAACCAACACCAGTTACTCATGTCCATTATGACAGTGTAAGCGGTAAAGAAATTTATGTTGAAGTTGTGGTGTATCCAATTGTAAATGCTTTTGGAGAGGTGGATAAGTTTGTTCATGTATCTAAAGACATAACAGAGAGAATAACCAAAGAGGAGGAAATACACTCTCTCAACAAGACACTGGAGCAGAAGATTAAAGAGGAGGTATCTTTAAGAGAACAAGAGGGACGGCTTTTATCCCAACAATCTAAACTAGCGGCAATTGGTGAGATGATTGGCGCCATAGCTCATCAGTGGAGACAACCGCTAACCGCTATATCTGCACTTGCACAGGGAATAAAGGATTCATATAAATTCGGCGAGATAACTAAGGAATATGTTGATGAAACAGTTGCTGTCATTTTGGATAGAATAGATTATATGTCTAAAACCATTTACGATTTCAGGGATTTTCTAAAACCATCAAAGGTTGCTGATGAGTTCGATCTGACAGACACAATAGAAGATGTATTATTCATGTTTGGCGATATGTTGAGCAAATCAAATATATTTGTCACTCTTGACAAGGGCAGACCCTCTGACACTTACATAATAAATGGACACGCAAATGAATTTAGACATGTGATTTTAAATTTGATCAACAACTCGCGGGATGCTATATGGTCAATGTGGGAAAAAAATATTCTGGGCAGGAATAAAAAAGGTGAGATTCGGATTCGTCTTTCAAAAGATGGCGGTAAGGCTTCAGTGACAGTCACAGACAATGGTGGCGGTATTCCTGAGGAAATAATTGAAAAAATCTTTGACCCCTATTTTACAACCAAATCGGATGATCAAGGCACCGGTATCGGTTTATACATGAGCAAAACCATAATTGAAGGTATGGGCGGCAGTATTTCATGCAAAAATATAGATGGCGGTGCTGAGTTTAAAATACAGTTATAAAGTAGTTTCCCATCGGTAGTACTACAGTATGAAAAGATCCAAATACACGGTAACGATAACCTATGATAACTGTGATGGCTGCGGCAAGTGTGCAGCCGTCTGTCCTAAGGTTGTTTTTAAGATGGTGGTTGGTTTGCCGGTACACTTTGACGCCGGTAATTGTGCAGGATGTGCCAGTTGTGAAGCTGCCTGCCCATACGGCTGCATCAGGGTTCAACAGCAACAGTAAATACATACCAAGTTGCAGTCAGAAGCATAACAAGGCGGCAAGGAGAAAGCGACGAAGGCGTACTTTTAGTACGTTGAGGAGCTTTTGAGGATGCTAACGAAGTTAGGCAATAGAATGCAGCTTGGTATCATGGTCTTTCGCTCTGGCTTTAAATGTCAGATAAAAGAACAACCCCGGCAAACTTGATATAATTACAGATACAAAATACGCAAATGATACGGCTATTGCCCAGTCATGGCGTACTCCTATAACCTGAAAGAGAAAGACAAACGCCCCCTCTCTTAACCCTATTCCGGATATTGAGACGGGAACAGCTGTTACCGTCACTATTATAGGAACAAAAATCATCAGGTTTACAAAACTGACATTGACACTAAGACTCAAACATATCAGGTATAAGGCAAAAATACTAACAAACTGTCCAACCAACGATATTATAAAGGAATTTACTAGTACCTTCTTTTTATTAATGTAGATACCGAAATACTCGTGCAGTTTGTTAACAAATGAAAATCTTTTACCGAGCTTAAAACCAAATACCACCACACTTCCTATAAAGAAAGATACCACCACCACTGGCATAAAGTACTCAATCCCTGTACCTTTGATCCTGTCAAGTCCTATAAGTGAAGCTGTTGAGCCAAGTATAATTATTGAGGCAAATCCAATATACCGGTCTATAAAAATAGAGCCTGCTGACTTTACCCCGTCTTTAATCTGCTTATAAACGTAGTATAATCTGACTGCGTCTCCGCCTGTGGTGCCAGGAAGCAGTATATTGAAAAAAAGTCCTATCATATATAAAGCAAACAGAAGACTTACAGGGATTTCATCACCAATAAACATCTGCCATCTGAAAGAGGCAATAAGCGTGGGTAAAACACTTATCAGACAGGCTATGATGAAATAAAACACATTGATGTTCTTAAACAGAACTACCACCTCTTTTACCCCTGCTTTTCTTAGCAGATACCAAACCAGCCCACCGCTAACCAAAGCTTTTATAAAAATCAGAAGGATTTTCTTTCTTTGTGGCGTCAATTAAAATTTGCCTTTAATGTTGTTTGAGTGCCTTAACATTGTGCCTGTTTACACTGTAGTCTAAGGAAACATAGGCACATATGTCAATTAACGGCAAGTGCGCGTGCAATAGCCGTGACCTGCTCAAGCATTTTCCTCCTGTCATCGCCTGAAACGTATGGAACTGAGGTAAAAAACTTATGCTCTGTCACTTCAAAGCCACAAAAAGTAAAGATGCCGCCGTCTATGGTCTGGCTAAGACTCTTAAACATGCCTGTGTCGGTGTATGTTTTTTCGTCGCCTCCGGTTGTTGATAAAATCAAGACTTTTTTACCGTTAAGAAGCCCCCTTACTCCCTTTTCATCTATTGTGAAAGCAAAGCCATAGTTAAATACCCTGTCAATGTATCCCTTTAAAATAGCAGGAAGTGAAAACCACCACACCGGATGAACAAAGACGACCATGTCCGACCACACAATAAAATCCTGTTCGAGCTTGACGTCGTCGGCTACTTTACTCTGCTGTGCCAGCAGGAAATCCGTTGACTTAAGCACCGGGTCAAATCCTATCGCATATAGGTCTCTGACTTTGACGTCATGGCCGCACGCTGTTAACTCAGATACCATTGTTTCTTTTATAGCATGGTTAAAACTGCCAGGATTTGGGTGACTGTACACTAATAATATTTTCATAGCCTTTACTCCTCCTTGTTCAGACATTAGTTTTAACACTGTCTTTGGTTAATCTGTAAATTACAGTAATCTTTTAGGACTTGCCTCAATCCGTTTATCTCAGAAGTGTCAGGCAGAGTATCCACCATTGTATCGATGTAGTTTCTTTCAATCAAAATAGAAAATGATTTTTTGAAATTCAGGTCAAAAATCCATGTAAGTTGTAAGAGTTTGAAATCATTTTCACACTTAACATCGGCAAGTTTAGCCAGTTTCATTGAGTAAACAGATTTGAGAATCTCTTTTGAATAGTTATCAGTAACAGGAAATCCAAGCATTACAGCAGAGGGTCTGTCAGTTTTGTTTTGAGTAAAGATTTCCTCTGTAAAAACCCGCCAGATATCCAGTTTATCAGCGTCTCTTACCATCTTAAGATATGTTAGCGTTTCAGGGGTAAGCCCTGAGGGTAGTTTGTAAGCGTTGTGGTACTTTACGGATTGAAGTATGATGTCTCTGAGTGCCGGAGAAAGTTCCCTGAGTACTCCATCCTGTGCTAACACCTCAGATCCAAGCACCCCATGATTAACTGATACGGCATCCTTAAAGGTTTTGTACTTAGCGTACTGCGGAAATCTTCCGACATCATGCAAAAGTCCAACGGCTGAGGCCGCATTAATCTCATCTTCTGAGCCAAAAACCCCCTGCGCTATGTCTGTCATATTTTTAAACACATGCCCTGAGTGAATCTCTTTGAGTTCAATATTTTTTTGATCCTTCTCATTTGTGTAATAAAAGGTTTGCACATAGTTTGAAAACCATTCCTTATATCGTATCAATGTCTCAGTGTTCATAACCGTTAAAATTCAATGCCCTCCCGTGCTGCAACTGTGCTGTTGTAGTAGTGTTTGACCTCTTTACACTCTGTAACCAAATCCGCACATGCAAGCACCTCATCTGCAGCCGCTCTGCCTGTAAGTATAAGTTCCACGTCAGGCGGTTTGTTGTGAATTAGCGCTACAAGGGTGCTGCTCTCTATAAGTCCTGCCGACACTGCGGCATTTATCTCATCTAAGACCACTATCTGATACTGTCCTGAGAGTACCGCAGAGGTTACCTCATTAAACCCTACTCTTGCCGCTTCAATGTCTTCAGTTGAAGGTTTGCCAAAAACAAATCCCCTGCCGTATTGCTTGCACACAATTAAATCCCCAAACGACCTGAGGGCGATTAACTCTCCGGTTTCTTTCGATTTTATAAACTGAGCAAAAAACACTCTGAGCCCCCTGCCAACTGCCCTTACAATCTGGCCAACCGCAGCCGTAGTCTTGCCCTTACCGTTACCTGTATATACCTGAACATATCCTTTGAACATTTGCTCCTTAATCAATTCAACGTGTTAATACGGAAAGTAACGTAAAAAGTATAAATGAGCCGTAAAGAATCCCAACAGCCGTTACAGCTTTAAGCCGTCCGTTTTTGAGCTTTGAGATAAACGGCACCATTATAAGAGTACCAGCAAACGCTAATGGCAATACAACAGCGCCAAAAAAAGCGCCTCTTCCGGGAAAGTATCTCAAAAGCTCAAACAGCCAGTAGAAATACCACTCTGAAGTGGGTTTAAAAGGGGTAGTGAAATTTATCTCCCTGCCCAGCTCCTTAGGAAACATTAGAGCTGCCACAACTGTACACAAAACAACAACCGTTACAACAGTCAGCACCTCAATAAGGTAATCGGGATAAAAACTTCTCTCTTTGTCTTCTGGTTCACTCATAGATTCCCGCCACACTACTGTATTATACCCCAAAACCTGTTATTAAATAAAATCAGTAGAAAGGCAGCCTGATATTAGCCGATATTCATACACTTTTTGCATATCTCCAGATCGGCTATTCCTCTTCTGAGTTTATTCCTTATTGTTTTGTAAGGTTCGTGTTTCCATATTTTGTACAAACTGTTCTGATAAATATTGCCAATCACGTGTTTGCGGTGGTAGTCGTTACAACACAAGAGTACGTTGCCGGTGTAATCTATAATCGGCATATCGCACATCTCATCACAAATTGATTTTCTCTCCTCCACCATTACATTTCGTTTTACGTTTATGATACCACCGCGGTTTAATAATGCGTCCTCGTGTATGTTTTGTAACTTTATGTGAGAGCTGTATTTTTCAAAAAGCTCTCTTTTTGCATTCATATAGGAGGAGCCGTCAATATCGTGGTTTGTAACTAGAAACAGGTTGACTCCGCTTTTTATCAGTATCTCTGCAAGTTCAGCTGTAAGATAATCACCATTTGTATTTATAAACACCAGACATCCGGGGCGTTTGCTTTTTAAAAAGCTGACAAAAAAAGGAAGTCTTCTATCTAATAGCGGCTCATTATAAAAGGCAAAATTAATTGTACCGGTAAAATTAATCTCGCAAAGTCTTTCAACCACAAGCTTAAAACACTCCTCAGTCATGAAAAGTTCAGGCACTGTCTCAAGGCTGTTAGGGCAGTAGTAACACTTGCGGTTACAGTATGTGGAGGTTTCTATGGTAAGGCTTCTTATAAAATTTGGATCACCGTATTTAAATAAATTATAGAGTTTCAAATATTTTGCATACAAAAATTTTTGTACATTGTGTGGTATTCCAAACTGATTTAACAGAAACAGTAATCTGCCCTTCATCATCGTTATATTGTACCTGTGTTATGTCTGATACGTCAAACTTAATGCTAAGCCAAATTCAATCGCTTAACTTCATTGCACACGTACAAAAGTAGGGGTGAACGATTATTTGCACTACAAAGTATGCCTCCATCACTTTCTCCTTGCCGCCTTTTTATGCTTCTGACTACCACTTGATATAAAATACACCGCAACTGTTTAAGAAGGGTTAAAAAAGAGTAACTTTGGGCAGCTAAAAATACCCACACAACGTGGAAATGAGTCTAAAATAATCTATCTTGCAGCTCAATCTTAGGAGGATGAAATGTTCCTATAATGATAAATGGATTTCTTCCCTTGAAATGAAACTCTTTGGTAGTACCAAGGTAAAAATACAAATCTTTCGTTTTAGCAAAATCATCAAAGTACTTTCTTTTTACGTCATCACAGGCTTTAACCTCATCTCCTTTATGTCTTTTAAGGCAGTTCCAAAAAAGTTGTCCGATTTCCCAATCTTCTATCATTAAAGTTCTTTCTATTGAAGAATCCTCCTTGAATTTATAGGAAAATTTGTAAGGTAGTTTGTTCACCACTTTAAAAGGATTATCATATTTCTCGAATAGTTTAGGCTGGCTTAATATTTTAGACAGCTTATTTTTGTCCCATTCTCTCTCTGTTTCTGTAATTTTGAAGTCTATTATTTCGGAAGGCTTAAACACGGCAAGGGAGGTATACATTGTTGGATTTCTTGACTCATCTATTAGAAGTTCCATGTTGGTATAGACTTTTTTTAATACTATTTCTTTTCTCTCTCTCCAATAATTAGTAGGTTCAATCCAAACGCCGGTTACGATGTCATTAATATTAACAGGACGATAGCTTTCCTGGCGCAGGTCTTTGGGGTTACGTTCTATCTTTAGTTCTATCCACTGATATTTTTTATATTGTTTTTCATAATCCAACTTTCTAAAAGGAATAGGATATAATCTCACCCATGTGCCATCTTCTCTGAAGCCTGCCGTACATACCGTTTCATCATATTTTTCAGACAATGTAGGATATGTTTTTACTGTTATCAAAATTTTAGTTTTCATAAACACTACAAACTATATGTGTTCAATTTGAAAACCATAATTTGTTGATAAAGTTTTTGCTATAACACTTCTGTGACATTGATAAGGCATCGCTTCAAAACACGTAAGAGCAATTCTTTTGTTAATTTTGATAAGCCTGTATATCTTTTCTATAGAGTCTAAATGGTTGGGCAAAATAATATTTCCATAATTAGCAAATAAAGCGTCATAATCGTCCTGAGTATTGAGAGACTTTCTCTGGGACGAATCAATTCCCAGTTCGGGCAGGTGTATGTACTGTATATTAAGATCGTTTACCGACTTTTCTAATCTGCTTTTAGAAAATCCATATTTTCTACTTATTGCATTTTTACGGACATCAAAAAGTATCTGAACATTGTTCTTAACCAACCGGTTAAGGTAATCTTCGAGACTCCTACCTTCATATCCCAAAGTAAAAACCACCTCATCAGTTCTTTGAGTGTCTATAGAGGTAATATGTTCAACTGTATCTTTTATCACAGATTCTCTAAACATACCAATTTCCATTTCATAACTCATGAACCATTCTAACAATATTGGAGTTTTCTTAACAAGTCATACGTAACTTACATTATCACTTTTCACCTGACCATAAACCTAACACTGTCAACGACATTGCCGGTTTTATTCGATATGGAGACGGTGTGTTTACCGTGGGCAGGTTTCCAGAGAAAGATGTCTTTAAAGACGCCGGTGTTTTTACCGTCTATTACCCATTGAAAATTATTGCCGGACGGTTTGTAGCTAAAGGGGATGCGCTGGCTGGCTTTGGGAATATCCATATCAATGGCAAATATAGCGCCATCAACCGGGTATGCTATATGAGTGGTACTGTCGGATTTAACTGTTGAAATAACAGTGCTTGTTGGCTCAGTGCCTTTAATAAACCACTCAAGGCGCGGGGATTCTGATGTAGCTGAGAATGAAACCTGTCTTTGTATTAGTTCAGGGGCAACAGCTGGCGGCTTTGACGGATTGTTGCTGTGCAGATATGTCATTGTCTCAAGCCACAAGGGGGCAGCGCCTGTTATTCCTGTAACGTCTCTCATAGGCTCACCCGAAAAATTTCCTACCCACACCCCTACAGTATATGTGTCTGAGTAGCCAACACACCAGTTATCCCGCATGTCCTTACTTGTGCCGGTTTTGGCGGCACTCCAGAATTTTGTCGAAAGGGGGTTTTCAAGGCCAAACGTCGTGCTCCTTGCCTCTCTGTCTGATAGTATCGAGGAAATTATAAAAACCGCCCGCTCATCCATTATTCTTTTACCTGTGACGGATGTGTTATCAACTGTCATCGTCAACCGGCTGTATATGCCCCTGTTTGCTAAAGTCCTGTAGGCATTAACCAGCTCCATGAGGGTTATATCGGCTGAACCAAGGGCAAGTGAGGCACCGTAGTAGTCAGCTCCCTCTGTAAGGCTATCAAATCCAATCTGTTTAAGGCGGTTGTAAAATGGCTCCACTGCGGTCAGAAGTATCGTCTTAACAGCTGGAATGTTGATAGATGAGGAAAGAGCGGTTCTCAAAGACACGGCGCCCTTATAGGTGTTATCATAGTTTTCCGGCACGTAAAGCCCGGTTGTTGTTTTTATTTGAAGTGGAGCGTCTTCAATTAAAGAGGCGGCAGTGAGATATTTCTTTTCTATCGCCAGTTCATAAAGAAACGGCTTAAGAGTTGACCCTGCCTGCCGTTTTGCCGTAATGCCGTCAACGTGGCGGGCACTTGAGTTTAAGCCAGAGTTGCCGGCATAACCTAATATCTGGCCGGTTTTATTTTCCACAACAAGGATGGCTCCGTCTTTAACGTTACTTTGTCTTAGCCGGTAGATACTGTTGCTGAGTATTTCGATTAGGTATCTCTGAAGGTTAGCGTCAAGCGAGGTTGTAAGGTTATCAGAGTTTACTTTCAGGAATTTTCTGGCAAAATGAGGGGCTAACGACACAACAGGAGTAATCCTATACGGTACGGTCAGCCTTTCTTTGGCTATAGTTTCGATTTGGGCACATTCAGAATTTTTACCCATAGATTTATTTAAGGCACAGGCGCGTTTTGCCGTAATCTGCGGGTCAGCATTTGGGGAAACTACTAAAGAAGCTAATATCAGAGACTCCATTTCATTTAAACCAGTGGGGGATTTTCCAAACAGACCGTAAGAGGCGGCACTTAGTCCCTGAAGTTCCCCTCGGAAAGTTATCAGATTAAGATATGCCTCAAGGATTTCGTTCTTTGTCCAATGTTTTTCTATTTGGCGGGCAACAAGGATTTGATCCAACTTTTTTACAAATGTTTTTTTACCGCTCTTAATATCTTTTTTTAAAACAGCAGCCAGCTGCATGGTAATTGTGGAGGCTCCGCGCCGTTTTTTCTTTACAAATGTATCAAGTGCAGCCTTTATCAACGCTTTGTAGTCCACCCCTGAATGCGTATAAAAATGCCGGTCCTCGGAAAACACAACGATTTCTAAAAAAGCACTGGAAATATCACTAACTGAAGTCCAGTTAAGGCGTCTGCCTCTTTGGTCAGTGCGTATCTCCTCAATTGGAGTGCCATGTCTGTCAAGTAAAAGCACATCACTTTTCTTGTATGATTTTTTGATGTTTTTAAATTCCGGTGGCATCCAGTTAAAATCCGGCATAAAAAGCGAGATAATTAGAACAATAGGAATAAGGGGTAATGCTGGGAGAATTATGTATTTTAGAATTCGCTTCATATTAGTTACGATGGCATTGAACTTTTTTGAGAGTTGGCAGATCAGGATTAATTTTTTTTCTTAACTATAAAAAACATTCTGCCGTGGCTTTTCATAACACCTGCCTGTGATTCGGCTTCTTTGCCGCTGCCCCAGAAAAAGTCAGCCCTGCCAGGGCCTTTTATAGCACCTCCTGTGTCCATACAGAGGGCAAAGCGTGTCAGAGGAACTACGGTCTTTACTTCACCGTCAGAGGAAAATTCCGCCCTGCTTGATGATACAAAGACAAGTGAACCAAGTGGAAACACAGATTTATCAACTGCTAAGTTTCTCCCTGCAACAAGAGGCATACCGGCAGCGCCAACGGCAGCGTCTTTTGTTTCTTTGAAAAACACGTAACTGGGATTATAGGAAATTATGCGGTCAGTCTCCTCAGGATGTTCCTTTAGATACTTTCTGATAGACTGAGCGGTTACATCCTTCAGGGGAATTTTGCCCTCATCAGCAAGCAGTTTCCCTATGCTTTTGTATGTGTGGCCGTTGGAGGCGCCATAGCCAACATTTACACTGGCTCCGTTAGTTAGCTCTATCACCCCTGAGCCCTGCACCTGAAGAAAAAACAAATCCACTTTGTCATCAACCCAAAACAGCTCTAACCCCCTGCCACCCAGAACACCGCCCATTATCTCGGCATTGGTGTAGTAGGGCAAAAGTTTAGTGCCGATAATACGGCCTACAATGATTTCACCTTTAAGATGTTCCTTAAATGAGCCAAGCTCTGCCGTTATCTTGTCATGTGGTACAGAGTAGAGGGGGTATTGGAAGCGGTCGGTTTTTACCCTGCTGCCCTTAAGTTTCGGCATATAGTATCCGGTAAAAAACACGCTGCCTCTGCCATCTGCCCCTGCAGCCGTATAAATGGCAAAATTGTCCTTTATTTGCCGGTTTAAAGCATTGAAATCACCATTGGCCTCATTGACTAATTTAAGAAAAAATGACAATGATTCTTTCAATTCCCGTACTGTATAGACATCTTTTGCATATCTTACCGTGTTGCTCTCTTTCAATTTGCCAAGGTACTTCAATGACTGGCTTATACCATCCTTCAGGGAACTCATGGAGTAGTCGTCTGAAAACTCAGGAAAGTACTCCGGTCCAATTCGAACTAAAACATCCCCTTCGGAGGGCAAAAATGGTTCGGTTCTGCCAGGAGTCACAATGTGTACTGCACATCCTGACAGAACCGTTAACAAAAGACAGATTACAAACACCTGCAGATATTTAAACCTAAGTAGCTTCACAGTCAGCCTTACTGATAATTTTCAGATTACCAGTTTGTTATCGGAAGGTTATTTTTGTCTTTGAACTTGCCGAGTATAATCATTACGAAGTCAATTAATGCCCATACGCCTATACCGCCAAAGGTAACAAGCATAGCAATTCCCGTTCCGATTTTTCCGACATAGAAACGGTGTCCTCCGAAAGCTCCCAGAAAAAAACATAAAAGCAAAGTCACCAACCTATTCTTCTCAGATACCATCACATCATCCATAACACACACCTCCGCCTGTTTAGTTAAAGGTTTCAAAAACCTTTGGGTCGTATAATTTATTGACAAGCACTACCACTAAAAAACACTTGTAATATGATAACATTTAAAGATAAATTTTTTCACTGCATAAATTCTCAAGCTTTGTCAGCCAATCGTTAATCGGAAATTTTATGCTGTCTGACTAAACTTTCTCATCAGCAATCCTTCCCTCACTTATAACTAAAACAGTGTCGCAGATTTGCTCTTTGATTTTTGTATCGTGTGTGGCAATCAGGATTGTCGTCTTTAGATTGGTTTTTATTTCCAGCAAAATGTCTTTTATGATTTCATAATTTTTAGTGTCAATTCCGTTAGTTGGCTCATCCAGAAACAGAAACCCGGGGGTTATGGCAAGTGCCCGGGCTATGCCCATTCGGGCGGTCTCTCCGGTGGAAAGTGTGAGAGCATTTTGACGGTCTTTCTCTTTAAGGCCAACCATGTCAAGTGTCTCATTAGTTATCTTGTCAATGTCCACTCTACTTTTTTTTCGTACCTTTAATCCATAAGCCACGTTTTTATAAACCGTCGTGTTAAACACTCCGACATTGGGCAAAAGCAGGGTCATCCGCCTTCTGAGCTCAATGTCGTGCGGCAATATCCTATCGCCGGCTGTATAGAAAATATCTCCGGAGTCTGGCTTTTCAATAAGCGCACAAATTCTCAGGAGCGTTGATTTTCCGGCACCATTTGCCCCACATAGTGCATAACACCGTGACATCTCAAACCGGTAACTAATCCCCCGCAATACCGCTATGCCTCCATAACTCTTATGTATATCTGTGACGCTAAGGCTGAGTTCACCGGACACTAAAAAATCCCCTTTCAGACTGTGACAAATGAACGTACCGGCTTTGAATTTTGATTACAAGGGTATTAATTACAAGTGAAACCGAAAGCAGTACGATGCCCAAAGCCAGTGCTAATTCAAAATCCCCCTTATCAGTCTCAAGCACTATGGCTGTAGTCATAACACGAGTGACACCCAAAATGTTGCCCCCAACAATTAAAATAGCGCCAACTTCTGATATTACCCTGCCAAAAGCTGCCATCACAGCCGTGATAATCCCAAAGCGCGCCTCTCTGATTATTGTAAGGGCTGTTTGAAATTCTGTTGCCCCCAGGGTTTTACAAAGTAGCCTTAAGTTAGGGTTTACCCCGCGTATTGCCGATGCGCTTATGGCACAGATGTGTGGAAATGCAAGGATGCTCTGTGCTATAACCATTGCATAAGGAGTATATAAAATGCTAAGAAATCCAAGGGGCCCGCGTCTTGAAAGAAACAGATACAATAGCAGCCCAACTAACACCGGAGGAAGCCCAAGGAGCGCATTCACAATTGCAAACAGTGTATTTCTGAGTGGGAAATTCCTCAGAGCCATAAAAGCACCAAGCGGAAGCCCAATTAAAGAGGCTAAAATGAGCGCTCCACCTGATACCTTAAATGATAAAACAACAATCTCAGTAAAGCTCTTATCCAGAGTAACTATAAGATAAAAAGCCTTGATTAGTGAGTTAAATATTGTCTCCAAGCGATGTTTACTTAATGTTTCTCTATAATGTAAAAGAGCTGATTACCTGCCTTATCCTTAAATTCTCTGATAGCATCGGTACCCTCTTTTGAGGTCACCCAGTTGATAAATTCCATAGCCTCCTTGTACTTAGCAGAAGGATTTTTCTGAGGATTGACCGCCATAACGCTGTAGTAATTAATCAACGTTGTGTCACCCTCTAAAAGCAATGTAAGTTCCGGCTTATCTTTGTCGGCAAGCCACGTAGATCTGTCAGTAAGCGTGTAGGCAGACTTTTCGGAGGCTAACCGCAGAGTTTTAGACATTCCCTGGCCGGACTCTAAATACCACGGTTGCCCTTTAGGGTTAATCCCCGAATCTTTCCATATGCTGAGTTCTTTTACATGAGTGCCGGAGTTGTCCCCGCGTGAGATAAACACGCTGCCGGATTTAGAAATCTTGTCAAAACCCTCGGAGGCTTTCTTAATTCCCTTAATTTTGGCAGGGTCGTTAGGCGGGCCAACTACTATAAAGTCATTGTACATAAATTCCATTCTGTTTATAAAATAGCCCTCTTGCACCGCTTTAAGTTCAAGCTCTCTGGCATGGACAAAAACAAAATCAGCATCCCCTCGCTTGCCTATCTCTATTGCAGCACCGGTTCCCACAGCTATAGCATCAACTCGAATACCTGTTTTTTTCGTAAACAACGGCAGTATATGGTCAAGAAGTCCGGAGTTCTGTAAACTTGTCGTAGTGGCGCACCTGATTGACGTCTCCGCGCTCAGATTACCTCTAGATATGGTAACGCATGCTACTGCCACGATTACAAACAAACACATTGATAAGTACTTAGAGTTCATTTTGACTCTCCTTTCAGATATGTGATTTGTTACGGCTAGAAAATTATAGCAATAAATATTTGTAGAGTCAACACGGCGAATTGCCTCATGAAAAAACTATATAAAACGGCAACGTTGCCTCAAGTAAAAAACTATTTGAAAAGATACGATAAAGACTCTCAGCTCAGAAAACTGGGAGGCAGAGATGAGGTTAACGATGAAAGAAAGACAGGCAGTAACTAAGGTGATAGCACAGAGGTATAAAAAAGCTGGGAAAAAGCAAAAGGGGACAATACTGGATGAATTTGTAGCATTGACTGGCTACAACAGGTGTTATGCAGGGTATTTGTTAAGGGTACATGAAAGTAAGGTGAGGTTATCTTCAAAGAAAGTGTTGGTATTAGACGTTAACAAGACAGTAGCCCCACAGAGCAATAGAGAGTATGACGAGAAGGTATTTTCAGTATTAAGAAAGATATGGCACATAATGGACTGTATCTGTGGTAAACGTCTATGTGCGATCCTCAAGGAGGTGATCCCAATACTGAGACCGTTGCAAAATTCCCAAAATAGGGGAAAAGTATTTCCCAATTAATACCGAGTAGCAGCCTAAAATATAATAATGATGAGATTACCACGTCGCTATCGCTCCTCGTAATGACGGATAGGTACGCCCACGCACAGCCCACGCCGTCATTG
>JADFXG010000043.1 GCA_015233895.1 Nitrospirota bacterium
CAAAAAAAATAAAAGCGGCGGATTCGGCGGCTCTCATCGCGGCACTCAACGCCGAAGCGTCAGAGATACAGGCGATTGTTCTTACGCCAAACAGTAAGTTTATGAGTTCTGCCACACTGGATGAAATTTATCTCTTTTCATTCAGAAACAAAAAACCCGTATTGGGTTTATCGGAAAAGAACGTTAAGGCCGGTTCTCTCTTAGCGGTAGTGTTTAATCTCTCATCGGTAGCCCTTAAGACGACCGAGCTGGTAAATAAAGTTCTCCAGCGAGGTAGCGCGGAGGGCATCGGCCAGATGCCTCCTTCTTCCTATGATATTTACATAAATCTCATCACCGCGGATAAAATGAACGTAAAAATACCACAAAGTTTGATAGACGCGGCAAAGAAGGCCATTAAATGAATCTTCCTAATATCTATAAGCTTATAGGTGAATCGTTCAGGTATAAAATTCTGACATTTACTATTGCGGTAATGGCTATAATTTCAGTCGTTTATACATATGAGTCGGTGAAGACGGAAAAAAACATAATGAGAGCGGAACTCATTGCAAGAGCCGAAGAGGTGATATCGCTGATGGCAAGAGCCAGTGAACTGGCCGTTCTTTCCGAAAACGGCGAATATTTAAGAAAATCTCTGAATTCCATAACGAGCATTAAAGATGTGACGGCGGCCGTTCTTTTTGACAAAAACTGGAGACCACTGATTCGTACAAAGGGACATATCCCGTTAAAATCAGGAAATATTTCAGTAAATCAGCCGGTTACATTTACGGATGAACCGGAAGCTATGAACTTCTATGCGCCGATATTTACAATAATTGTCCCGGAAGAAACATTACTTAACGACTCCGCCCCCATAACCCTCGTTAATACCAAGCAAAAACTCATCGGATGGGTAGCCATAACTTTTTCAAAACTGCCCATTATACAAGCTCAAAAACAAAACCTGTACCATAGAATTACGATGGCTATCGTCTTTACATCCATGGGAAGTGTTTTAATCTACATATTGATTACTCTTCTTACAAAACCGCTTAAACTGGTAACCGAGGCGGTTATTGATTTTCATAACGGCAGGTTTCAGGAGATTGGGGTAAACTCGATGGATGAAATTGGTACCCTGGCTAACGAGTTTAATCTTATGGCTACCGCTATTAAACTTCGCACCGAGGAACTCAATCAGATTAACGTAAGCCTTGAAAACCGTGTGCAGGAGGAAATCCGGAAGCGCCGCCAACAGGAACAATTAATAATCCAACAGTCTAAATTCATCGCCATGGGTGAAATGATCATTGCTATAGCGCATCATTGGCGGCAGCCGTTAAATGCAATAGGGGTGATGGTTCAGGAGATAAAAGACGCTTACAATTATAACGAATTATCTGAGGAGTTCTTTCGCACCATTACAAGAGACGTTATGGAACAGCTTAGGTTTATGTCAAGAACCATTGATAACTTCAGTAATTATTTTAAGCCGTCTACGGAAAAAACACAATTTGACGTCCTTGATTCCGTTCATGAGGCGGTATCGTTGCTCTCGGCGCAAATGATTGAAAACGGCATCGAACTATGCTTTGAACCCTCTATCGACGAAAATTTGCGCACTCTTGGATATAAAAACGAGTTTATTCAAGTTCTTCTTAATTTAATAATCAATGCCAGAGATGCCGTTATGGACGCCGTGGATAAAGGAGTTTTACAAAAAGGAGAAGGACAAATTTCGCTCTCTTGCTTAAAAAAGGAAAACACCATATTCATAAAAATAAAGGACAACGCCATGGGCATCAGGCAGGAACTTGAAAGTAAAATATTCGATCCGTTCTTCACTACAAAGGGTCTTTCGAAAGCAACCGGTTTAGGGTTATATATGTCCAAGACCATTATAGAACACAATATGGATGGAAAAATATATGCCGAAAACCTCCCTAAAGGTGCAGTGTTTACTATCGAACTGCAGAGTGTTTGATTTTAACTTTAAAATGCTATAATACTGTGTTTAAAATAATCTCTCAGAGGTAAATGTAAATGGGAAAGCATATATATGTACTGATATTGAGCGTGATATATTTTTTAAGTTTAAGTTATGTCTTGTATGCAGATGATGAGCCGTTTTTGGCCTCTACCAAAGAGGAACTTCTTATGTTTTATGAAGAGAAGGAACTGACAGCCGCTACCCGTTACGAAACGCCTCTGAAGCAGGCGCCCGTATCCGCGATTATTATCACGGCCCGGGAGATAAAAGACATGGGTGCAAGGAATATCGTAGACGTACTTAAGACGGTGCCGGAAATTGGAGGTACGTTTACAGTAAATGGCATCCTTATGTTTGAGATGAGGGGGATAAGCACATATAAGTCTGAAAAAATTCTTTTTATGATAGACGGCCATGTTTTACATAAGCCTTTTCAGGGACAGGACCTGCCACAAGTTTATTACTCGATAGCAACAGAAAAAATAAAGCAAATAGAAATAATTAAAGGTCCCGCGTCGGCTCTTTATGGAGCGGATGCTTTCTTAGGCGTAATAAACGTCGTGACAAAAGACCCTGCGGATATCGACGGTTTACAAATGACCGTGACGGGGGGAAATTTTCAGACTGCGGGCGGCGATATACTTTACGGTAAGAAATTTAAAGACTTTTCGCTTGTAATCAATTACGATTACTTTACGACTGAAGGTTATAAAGCCACAATCGAAAAAGATATCCTTTCGAGGACACCTTATTCCGAGGCGCCCGGCCAAACCGATTTGTCAAGACAAAGACACGATGGTTTTGTGGAGCTGTCTTATAAAGATCTGACGTATCGAGGACAGGTCATAGACATTAAACCGGGCCAATATATTGGATTGAACTACGCCCTTACACACAATAACGATGTACTTTTTTTAGATTTCTGGAACGATTTAAAATACAAACATGATTTCTCGGACACTCTCACCGCCTCGGCAAGAATATATTTCGACCGATGGGCGCAGGACGCCAGAGTGGAGATTTTCCCTGCGGGCATAAATAGAAGTTTTCCCGAAGGGATGTTGGGAAGACCGATGGTTAAAAACAGTGTTTACGGCGTAGAGCTTCAAGGCGACGCAAAACTATCGGCAAACAACAGGCTCATATTCGGTACACAGTACGAACATGAAAAGCAATATGATGTCGTTTCTTATGGTAACTATAATCCGGTTACGGGACAGTATATCGGTCCTGTACAGGATTTCGCTTCGTCTGGAAACTTCATTGAAGAGGCCGACAGAAGTATTTATTCACTATATGCGCAGGATGAATGGAGTCCGGTTTCAAGCTTACACTTACACGCGGGGGGCCGTTTCGATAAATTCAACGATTTCGGTTCTACCTTTAATCCAAGAGGCGCCGCTGTATGGGAGTTTGTACCTGATGCCGACCTGAAGGTCATGTACGGAACGGCATTCCGCGCTCCCAATTACGTTGAAATGTATACCAAGAATAATCCTACAAGTAAGGGTAACCCGGATTTATCGCCCGAAAAAGCGAAAACTTTTGAGACATCGCTTGCATATAGATTTACGAAAAACCTCAGGGGGAGTGTCGGGTTTTTCAAAAGCTGGATAACCGATCTTATCCAGGGAGACACAACTACACCGCAACCGATTATTTACAGAAACATAGGCAGCGTAGACGTTGACGGAATAGAAGCCGAATTTAAAGGTAATTACGGAGCATCGAATTATTGGAAAATTTCGTATACCTTTCAACGTCCTATGGACGAAGGGGCACACCGGCGGCTGTCTTATGTGCCGGCTCAGCGTGCGGTATTGTCAATTAACCACGAATTTGGCCGGTATATAGACGTTTACTCCGATATTCAATGGGTTGACAGGCGGTCAAGGGATATTGGCGATACAAGGCCGGATTTACCTCAATATACGGTTGTAAACATTGCGGCGACGCTTAAAAATATAGTAAAGAATTTTGAACTGAGGGGGGCGATTCATAACTTGTTTGACACAAAATACGCTTATCCGGACACTTCCGGCCACCTTCAATCAGTCTACTATGACTTTCCGGCGGATGGAATTGCAGCTACTCTTTGGGTGTCTTATAAGTTTTGACACTTTTCGGATTCAGTAGAAAGTTATATTGCCCGATATATGCTTACTCAAAACAAATGACCAACTTTTAAAAATATCAGACAGGTTTCTTTATCCTTATTTTTTCATAATCAAAATCCGGATCCGCAAGATGATGTAAATCCCCGGGTCTAAATGCTCCCTTTTCCGTTATTATAGCAGTTATATACCTTGCAGGTGTTACATCAAAAGCAATATTTCTGACTTTAACACCCTGTGGAGCTATTTTACACTTACCGAACACATTTGTCACCTCATCGGCGGCTCTTTCCTCTATTGGAATACTATCCCCATCGGCAAGCGTAAAATCTATACTGCTTAATGGCGCTGCCACATAAAAAGGAATATTGTTTTCCTTAGCCAGCACGGCTACCGAATACGTTCCGATTTTATTAGCCACATCCCCGTTTCTGACTGTTCTGTCAGTTCCAACGATACATAAGTCCACATCGCCTTTTTTCATAATGGCTCCTGCCGTGTTGTCGGTTATCAGGGTTACGTCAATACTATCCTGCATAAGTTCCCATGCAGTAAGCCTTGCACCCTGAAGGACTGGTCTGGTCTCATCAGCTATTACGGAGATGCGTTTTCCCTGCTCTTTAGCTGTACGCATAGGGGCGGTTGCAGTGCCATATCCTCCGGTAGCAAGAGAACCGGCATTACAGTGAGTAAGAATCCGGCTGCCGTTTTTTATAAATTCTGCTCCCCATCTGCCTATTGCCTTATTAATCTCTATGTCTTCTTTTAATACCGATATGCTGTCATTGACCAAAAGCTCTTTTACCTCCTGAACCGCAAGAGGTTGATTTTCACTCAGTAGCTTTGTTGCTCTTTCAACAGCCCAGCGGATATTTACCGCTGTTGGACGGCTATCCAACAGGTCTTTAAACACAGGAGCAAGTTTCCCGGTCAGCTCGGCAACCGACATGGCTTCAATTGTGCTTGCTGCAAGAGCAACACCCATGGATGCCGCTATCCCTATAGCGGGAGCCCCCCGGATGGACAGATTTTTAATACAATCCACAACCAGCTTGTAGTTGTCACATTTAATATAAGTCACCACATCTGGCAGCACCCGCTGGTCAAGTATTTCTACACGCCCGGCCTCCCACCTTATAGTTTCTACCATTTAAATATATCTCCTTAAGTTTTTATGCAAAATACTGACACCTATTTTATACTATCATAGCAATTAACATAAAGATGGTTAGCAAAATTATAACAAATTTGTTATGACTTGTGAAATTACATAAAATATCACAAAATTGGTGACGAAAAGATTTCTAGATCATAATTGTGATACAATTCCTCCCTCACTCTACATTATTAACGCACTTCACTGACACTACAAAATTGTAGCATGCTACGATTTTGTAGTGTCATGTTGAAATAATGTTCCCAAATATCCTTTAAATTCAAGCACATATACTTGGCACGATTTATGATAATAATTTAGCCAGATGGAAATAAAACAAGGAGGTGGGTTAAGTATATGAAAAAAATCGAGGCAATAATCAAACCGTTTAAGCTTGACGAGGTCAAAGACGCCCTTAACGCAGTAGGAGTACAGGGGCTTACCATGACTGAGGTCAAGGGCTATGGACGGCAGAAGGGCCACACGGAGGTTTACCGGGGAGCAGAATATGTAGTGGATTTTATACCTAAAGTCAAAATCGAGGTAGTAATTGATGACTCAATGCTTGCAAAGGTGGTCGAAACGATAGAAAAAACGGCCAAAACCGGCAAAATAGGAGACGGTAAGATTTTTATCTATAGTGTCGAGGACGTTTTAAGAATAAGAACTGGTGAAAGAGGACATGACGCCCTGTAAGAAAACATAATTTAATTGAGATACTATTTAAGTATTAGCTAAAAAAAAACTTTTATGGAAGGAGAGTAAGATGAAAAAGCTTTATATTGTAATGTTTGTATTATTATTCGTACTATGCAGCATCACTGTATATGCAGAAGAGCCAAAGGATACTGCTCCAGCAGCCAAAGAGGAGGCCGCAGCCTCAATTCCTCCCGAAGGTACTGCAGGACCCGATAACGCAACAACTACCCTTATATTAAGCGGATTTAACAGGTATGTATTCAGAGGATATGAGATAGGCTCAAACAGTGTTGTTTTACAGCCGTCTATAGCGGTTGCTTATAAGGGTTTTTCGGTTAAAATGTGGGGCAATTTAGACACAAACGAAACTGCCACTCAGAGTTTTGTTCCAAATAACCCCGGCAATAAAAGTTATAACGAAACGGATATAACCCTTAGCTACACACGCACATGGGGTATATTCAGTTTGACAGGCGGCTATACTTACTATGGAGTTCAATATGCAAAACAGACACAGGAACTATTTGTCGCAGGGGCATTTGACGTAATTACAAAACCTGTGCTTTCAATTTACAGGGATATTGACGGCTACCCCGGTACGTATTTTAATCTGGCTTTAAGCCACTCGATACCGATTCCGGGCGCAAAAGAGGGAACAACGATTGACCTTGGCGCGAGCTTTGGTTATATGGCTGGCAGTTCCGACTACTGGAGCACCTATGAGACATATTCAAATGCAGCAAACCGGATAATAGGCGGCGGCTACACCGGCAGTAAATACAGTGCCTTTCACGACGGCATGTTAATGACCGGCGTAACGATACCAATAACAAAGAGCATGTCCGCACAGCCTGTGGTTATGTACACATTTCCCCTCTCAAGCCAGGCCGACAGAAGAGTTAACGGTGTATCGTATAACCCAAATGGCGCCATTGACCCCACAGTCACTTATGGCCTTAATTTAACGTATAACTTCTAACAAGACAGAAAAAGCGAACTCGGACAGAGACATAATCAAAAGGAGAACGGAATGATGAAAAGATATACTAAGCTGGTTGTTTTAATAGTGTTTTTGTTAGTAGTAATAAACGCATACGCTGAGGAGCAGCCGGTCCCCTCTAATATGCCTGCTGCAACGGCAACGGTTGAGCAAGGTGTGGCACCTCCTGTAGCACCTCCAGCGGCAGTGGCCTCGCCTGCCCCGGCGCCGCCCTCAAAACCTGACCCCTCCGGTACAAACACCGGAGGAGCCTCTGACGTTGTTGGTGCAAGCGCAGGAGCTCCAACGGCTGACGACATGAAAAATTTAGGTACAAAAGAGCCCCTGGCTGCTAAACTTGCCGACGTAATCGGACACAACAGGGTTGCGCTGAATTTTATGTGGACTCTGGTTTGCGGATTTTTGGTGTTTTTCATGCAGGCAGGTTTTGCCCTTGTTGAGACCGGGTTTACAAGAGCTAAAAACGCCGGACACACGATGGCTATGAATCTGATGGTCTTCGTATTTGGAGTAATAGGCTACTGGATTATGGGCTTTGCACTTCAGATGGGAGGCGTTGGAGCTTTATCAACTCTGGGCGGCACAGGACTATTGGACAGCGAGTTTGTAATCAAGCTTTTTGGTAAGGAATTCGGAATTTTTGGTATGAAAGCATTCTTTCTTTCAGGGCAGAGCTATGATACCGCCATATTCACCCTTTTCCTCTTTCAAGTGGTTTTTATGGATACCACTGCTACCATACCAACAGGGGCAATGGCAGAGAGATGGACGTTTAAATCATTTGTAGTTTATTCGTTCTTCATTTCGATGATAGTTTATCCTTTTTATGCAAACTGGGTATGGGGCGGCGGATGGCTTTCTCAGCTTGGGAAAAATTTCAACCTGGGCCATGGCGTAGTGGATTTCGCAGGGTCCTCAGTAGTTCATATGACAGGTGGTGTTGCAGCTTTAGCAGGGGCAATCGTTCTTGGCCCAAGGCTTGGTAAATATAAGGCAGACGGAACACCTAATGCTATTCCGGGACATCATATACCGATGGCAGTGCTTGGCTGTATTATTCTTACGTTTGGCTGGTTTGGGTTTAATCCTGGTTCGACTCTTGCCGGCGGAGACCTGAGGATATCCGTCATAGCTGTAAATACAATGCTTGCGTCGGTAGCAGGCTCCTTCTCCGCTATGATCTACATGTGGATGTTCTATAAAAAACCCGACATATCTATGTCAGCCAACGGCCTCCTGGCAGGGCTCGTTGCAATTACCGCTCCATGTGCCTTCGTAACCGCTCCGGCAGCTATATTGATAGGGTTTATTGCAGGCCTTCTGTGCTGCATGAGTGTGTTCTTTGTTGAGGGAACGCTAAAAGTTGACGATCCCGTGGGTGCAGTATCCGTGCACGGGGTTAACGGTGCGTGGGGTCTTATAGCGCTCGGTCTCTTTGCGGATGGCACATATGGCGATGGGTTAAATAACGTCACCGGCACAGTAAAGGGATTATTCTACGGCGATGCTTCGCAGTTGATAGCCGAAATCATAGGCATATGTACTAACATAGTTTTTGTATTCGTTACTATGTATGTATTCTTTAAGATACTCGATAAGATAATACCTCTCAGGGTATCTGCGGAGGTTGAACTAGAGGGACTCGATCAAAGCGAGGTAGCAGTATCCGCGTATCCTGATTTCAGCATACATAAAAACAGATAAAAAGATGAATAGCTCCTGGAGGCTTTCATAAATATTAGAGTCTTTTAGTAAGCCCCGCCATCGCATGGCGGGGCTTACCAGACTACTAAAAGTGTTATACCGGATTAGCGTTACCAGAGTCTTCTGCAAAACTGACACTACAAAATTGTAGCTTACTACAAAATTGTAGCATAAATCTGAAATGTCTTCCTAAAATATCCTTATAATTCAATCATATACATTTGGCATGGTTTATGATTACACATAGTCAATTAAATCAAACAAGGAGGTGGGTTGAAGGATATGAAAAAAATCGAGGCAATAATCAAACCGTTTAAACTTGATGAGGTCAAAGACGCCCTCAACACAGCAGGAGTGCACGGACTTACAATGACGGAGGTTAAGGGATTTGGACGGCAAAAGGGACATACAGAGGTGTATCGTGGTACAGAGTATGTGATTGATTTTATACCAAAGGTTAAGATTGAGGTAGTAGTAGATGACACAATGGTTTCAAAAGTGCTGGAGGTAATAGAGAAGACAGCCAAAACCGGAAAAATCGGTGATGGTAAGATTTTTATCTATACTGTTGAAGATGCAATCAGGATTAGGACAGGGGAAAGAGGAACAATTGCACTATAATGCCAAGCCGCATTCAATCGCCTAACTTTGTTGGCATGCGTCAAAAGCTCCTCAACGTACTAAAAGTACGCCTGCGTCGCTTTCTCCTTGCCGCCTTGTTATGCTTCTGACTGCAACTCGGCATAGTTTCATGAGAAACTTAAAAACACAATAAGAAACTGGAGGGGTAGATGTTAAAAATGTTGTTAACTGTAGGATGTGTACTTGGAGGGGCTGCACTGAGTTTTGCTGCTGATGCACCGCCGCCAAAAGTGGTAAACTCCGGAGATACCGCATGGATGCTGGTATCCACTGCGCTTGTTATGTTGATGACCCCAGGATTGGGGCTTTTTTATGGCGGTATGGTTAGAAGAAAAAACGTTCTTGGCACTATTATGCATAGTTTTATAATTCTTTGTATGGTAAGTGTGATATGGGTTTTATGGGGCTACACGCTTGCTTTTGGACCTGATAAGGGTGGATTAATAGGCGGCCTGGAGTGGTTTGGTTTAAAAGGAGTCGGGCAGGAGCCCTCCGATTATGCCACAACGATACCGCATTTGGTGTTTATGATGTTTCAGGGAATGTTTGCAATAATCACACCGGCACTTATAACTGGAGCGTTTGCAGAAAGAATGAAATTTTCTGCGCTTTTAGTGTTTTCAGCGTTGTGGCTAACCTTTGTCTATGCGCCGCTTTGTCATTGGGTATGGGGTGGAGGATGGATAGGGGGAGCGTTAGGCGCTCTTGATTTTGCAGGGGGTACGGTTGTGCACATAAACTCTGCAGTGGCTGCCCTTGCCGCCATCATGTTTATAGGTAAACGTAAGGGGTACGGGAAAGTTGCTATGCCTCCACATAATGTAACTATGACAATTATTGGAGGAGCCCTTCTGTGGTTTGGATGGTTTGGGTTTAACGCGGGGAGCGCCCTTACCTCCGGCGGTCTTGCATCTATTGCGTTTGTTACCACAAATACTGCTACAGGAGCTGCCGCTATGGCATGGATGTTAGTAGAGTGGTATCATAGAGGAAAACCAACAGCTCTTGGCGTAGTTAGTGGTGCTGTAGCTGGTCTTGTTGCCATAACACCTGCAGCTGGATATGTAGGGCCTTTGGCTTCTATTATAATTGGCGGTGTAGCTGGAGTAATTTGCTACACAGCGGTAAGTCTCAGACCAAAGCACGGACTTGATGACTCCCTCGACGTACTTGGCATTCACGGAGTGGGCGGAACCTGGGGAGCACTGGCAACCGGAGTATTTGCCTCAACTGTGATTAACCCGGCAGGTAAAAACGGACTGTTGCACGGCAATCCAGGACAACTTCTTAAACAGTTAATAGCAGTGGTGGCAAGCTATGTGTTTGTGTTTGTAGCATCGGCTATAATTCTTAAAATAGTTGATTTAATCATAGGGCTGAGGCTTTCTGAGGAGGATGAATCCATCGGACTTGATCTGGCCGTACACGGAGAGAGCGGATACGATTTTGAACATTAAAAAAAACTTGTAATAACACGCTGTGTCTGATATAATGGGCAATAAAAAAAAGGAGAAAGTAGAAAAGATGAAAAGATTATTTTTATCAGCTTTAACAGCACTGATTCTATGTACACCAGTGTATCTTTCTGCGGCAGATGAAACTCCATCAGACACAGCGGTTGTCACAAAGGGAGAAACTCAGATAACAATCAGCGGAGAGCTTCGCTTCAGGGGTATGTATGAGCATAATGTTACCGACACGATAAATGACGGCACAGCAAACACAACCAGGTTAAACATTGTTGGATATAGCACCCCTGCTGTCTATAACGTGACAAATAACGGCGGCACAAATTACATTGGCAGAGCAACAAATGGCTCATACGTTTTGGGCAGCCGTGTAATCAGCTCAGGGGATGACCATGCGTCATGGTATGACACACGTGTGCGCATAGGGCTTGAGGCTAAGGTTTCGGATGCAATTACAGCCATGGTAGAGCTTGAATCAAATATGGGAAACAACATTACAGACGTCTATACGTGGGGCAGCGCATCAGGAGCTACGGGAAGTTACCAGGCTGGTAACGCAAAGCGCGGTGATATGAGGCTCCGGCAGGCATGGATTCAATACACGGGCAAGTCTTTTGGCGTAAAGGTTGGACATCAACCCCTTGTACTTGGTAATGGTATATTTCTTGACCACTCAACAGATGGCGACGACGTTATTTTCTTGTCTGCAAAGCCTATGAAAAACTTTACAATAGCAGCGCTTACGGCAAAACTCAAAGAGGGCAATGTTAACTCGCCAGATGACACAGATTTATACTCTCTGTTGGGTATATACACGTCAGAAAACTTCAATATAAGCGGCGACGTATCCTTTTTAAACGACCAATCGTTTAATGACACCACTTCCAAGACACACCTGTTTAATTTTGGACTCAGGGCTGATTACACATTGAGCGCCCTTACACTCAGAGGGGATGTGGAGGTTCAGGCTGGCACCATAGACTGGAATGTGGGTAACAGTGGCAGGTTTAAAGGATGGGCTCTTTTAACCGGTGTGGATTACAAAGTTGGCCCGGCCAAATTGACACTGGAGTATGGGTATGGAAGCGGACAGGCTAAAGACGACCCTAACAGGTCAGACATAAAATCATTTGCAAATTCTCAAAACACTGAAGAGCCAGGCTATGCCTATGTCTATGACTATCATGTAGCTAATGCCTGCACCGGCCTAAATGGGGTTACAAGCGGTTCAAACCTCTGTAACACGATGTATATAAAAGGCGGAGTTAGCGTAGAGCTGACAAAAAGCCTCACAGGCGAACTCTATGGACTGTGGCTGAGAGCTCCACAGGATACATACATGTATGACGGGCAGCCTTCTAAAAACATAGGATGGGAAATAGATGCTAAGGTAGCGTACAAGATAGCTAAAAACCTGACGTATTGGATAGAGGGCGGTTATCTGTTTACCGGCAGCATTTATGACAGGGTAAAGACAGAAACCTTCACCTACACAAATCCATCAATAACACCTGTTGCAACATACGAATATACCCGTGACAATGCCTATGCACTAAGACACGGTATATTGTTGACGTTTTAATTTGATAATAAGGGAGGGCAACACCCTCCCTTATACCCTCTCCGCTGATAAAGCGCCCGTGTAATATACGTTTGTGTGGTAAACGCTGATAATTGCAAAACAAAGAGACTCATAATTGCTTAAAATCTTTAACCTCTCTTAATATGATATAATCAAATTGTAAAGAGGGAATATTTGTCAGAAAGGGGAATTTATGAGGGATGAGGACAAGACAAAAGAGCAACTTATAATGGAATTAGAAGACTTGCGAATGAGGCTAACCCGCTATGAAGAATCTCAGAGAATCGCACATATAGGTAATTGGGAATTTGATATCGAACATGACAACATATACTGGTCTGACGAGATGTTCAACATATATGGCATAGATAAACAGAGTAACATTTCATACGCTCAACTAATGGACAGAATATATCCTGACGACCGTGATTATCACAACAAAATCACTGCATCTTGGATTGAAAATAGAAGGGGTGCGCCATTTGAATATCGCATAATAAGACGAAATGGAGAGATACGTTATATTTATGTTTCCGGGGATGTACAATGTAATGAGGCAGGAAAACCTATTAAGCTGTTTGGAGTCGTTATAGATATAACACAACTCAAGCATATGGAACAAAAACTAACTGGAGTTACACAACGTCTTGAGTTAGCAACCCGCTCTGCTAACCTTGGTATATGGGACTGGGACGTTACCAATAACATAATGACCTGGGATGACCAGATGCTTACACTCTACGGTCTTACGTGGGAAACGTTTCCGGGAGGTGTAGAGGCATGGCAAAATGGCCTGCATCCTGATGACCGTGAAACGATCGTCGAGGAGTGCAATGCGGCTTTAAGGGGCGAAAAAGAGTGGGATACTGAATTCAGAGTACTGCACCCAAACGGGACTGTAAAACATATAAAAGCCAACGGAATGGTAATCCGGGACCATGAGGGTACCCCTGTCCGTATGCTTGGAACAAACTATGATATTACCGAGCGCAAACTTAAAGAGAAAAGGGAACAATACCGCAGCTATACCATGCTGTCCACCCTTATAGACAATGTGCCGGATCTCGCCTGGATAAAGGACAGGGAAGGCAGGTTTATTATAGTCAATAAGGCAGTCAGCCAGGCTGCGAATGTGCCTGTAGATAAAATGGCCGGGAAAACTGATTTAGACGTCTGGCCCAGGGAGCTTGCAGAAAAATATCGCTCGGACGATCAAGCCATTATGGCGGCAGGTATGAGAAAACACATAGAAGAGTCATTTGTGGATGCAGAAGGACGATTGCATTTTATCGAAACCATCAAGACACCTATGAAGGATGAGAATGGCTTGATAATAGGCACGGTAGGTATCGCCCACAATATCACCGAACGTAAACGCATGGAAAAGGAACTCCGCACCGAGATAAATGCTCGTTGTATGGCTGAGAAGAGGATGAGTCTGTTATTAGAAGCAACCTTTGAAGGTGTATCAATTGCCGAAAATGGACGAATTATAGATTGCAATAAACGCCTTGCCGAAATGTACGGTTACGATCCAGGAGAGATACTTGGCATGTTAGTGCTTGACACTGTGACTCCGCAATACCGTGAGATAATCATGAAGAATGTTTCAGAGGGATATGATAAACCATACGAGTTGGATTGCCTGAAAAAGGACGGTACTGTAATAAATGTTGAAGTATGCGGCAAGTCATTGGAACATGAAGGCCGCAAAATTAGAATGGCAGCAATACGAGACATCACGCAACGTAAGAGAATGGAGAAAGAACTAAAAACATTAAATGAACATCTCATGGCCCAGGTAGCAACAGGAATTGAAAAAATCAGAACCCATGAGCAAATGTTAATTCAACAATCCAAGATGGCAGCCATGGGTGAAATGATAGGGCTGATAGCCCACCAGTGGAAACAACCTATAAATGCTGTAGGATTATCTATCCAGGATTTAAGAGATGCCTATACCTACGGTGAAGTTGATGATAAATATATAGATAATTTAATTGGTTCCACGATGCAGCAGATATCGTTTATGGCAAAAACTATAGATGACTTCAGAAACTTCTTTATGCCATCAAAAAATAAAGTCACTTTCAATGTAAAAACTACTATAGAAGAACTACTATTAATGTTCACACATATTTTTATCAGAAGTAAGATAGGTATTTCCATGAAAGCTGAACAAGATGCAATACTGGTTACTGATGGTTACCCTAATGAATTCAAGCAGGTGGTTTTAAATATTCTAAATAACTCAAAGGATGCTATACTCTCAAGAAAGCAAAATGTTCCTGAAATACAAGGCAATATAGAAATTAATATCAGTAATGATGAAGACAAATCTAAAATTATAGTTTCAATAAAAGACAACGGTGGTGGGATACCAGAAGATATAATCGAAAAAATCTTTGAACCTTATTTTACAACTAAAGAAAATGAAGGAACTGGCGTAGGGCTTTACATGTCAAAAACGATAATAGAGACGAATATGGGTGGTAAGTTATCTGTTCGGAATGTGGATGATTGTGCGGAATTTTTGATAACTCTCAATGCAACAATAGTATTGTAGAAAAAATACATGGAAACAGACACTTTAAAAAGAGCATTACAAGCTCTTATACACTGTACCAGAGTGGTTCGTGATAATAACGACGAAAAGTTGTTGTTAACAGAAGTCTGCAGAGTAATCGTACAAGATGTAGGTTATAGGTTAGCATGGATTGGGTATAAAGAGGAGAATAAGGAAAAACACGTTTTTCCTGTCGGACATTACGGCTTCAATGATGGTTATATTGAAAATGCTAATATCTTGTGGAGTAATACAGAAAGAGGCTCAGGACCGACAGGAACATCCATCCGTGCATTAAAACCCGTAATTTGTCATAATATGATTACAGATGAGAAATTCAAACCGTGGAGAGAAGAAGCTATAAAGCGCGGATTTGCATCTTCTATTGCCTTACCCATAATTATAAACAATAATGTGATAGGTGCTTTAACTATTTATGCAACAGAACCAAATGCATTTAACAAAGAGGAGGTAACCTTATTACAGGAGTTAACAGAAAATTTATCGTTTGGAATTTCACACATCCGCCAGAATAAAATCAACAGGGAAATAACTGAAAGGCTTAATGAGAGCGAGGAGAGATACAGAAATATCTTTAATGAAACAAGCCTTGCTATTCTGATAATCAAACCCGATACGTTGGAAATAGTAGATGTCAACGAAAAGGCATGTTTTTTTTATGGTTATTCAAAAGAGGAGTTTTTAAAAAAGCGGTTAACTGATATACAGACACTTCCTGGAGAGCAACTAAAAGTAATTGCTTCAAAAGTTGTCACTAAAAAACAAGATTTTCTCATAACCCGCCATCGCACATCCTCTGGGGAAATTAAGGACGTAGAGGTATACACCGGACCCATTAAGATTAAAGGCAATGATTATATATGCTCAACAATTCACGACATCACACAGCGTAAGAGAATGGAGGAGGAGATAAAACTTTCAAATGAAAATATGATTAATGGGTATGCTTATTGTGAGATGATTTATGATGAAAATAATAATCCTGTAGATTTCATATATTTAGCAATTAATAAGTCATTTGAAAAACTAACCGGTTTAAAAAGAGACGATGTCATTAACAGAAAAGTAAGTGAAGTAATCCCAGGGATAAAAGAATCTAATTCTGAATTAATAGAGATATATGGTAACATTGCTTCAGGTGGGAGTGCAGAACAGTTTGAAGTATTTTTTAAACCACTGCATATATGGCTGAATATCAGTGCTTATAGTCCTAAAAAAGGATATTTCGTTACAATATTTGAAAATACCACAGAACGTAAAGCAGTGGAAATGGCATTACGGGACAGTGAGGAAAAATACAGACTGCTTTTTACCCATGAAAATGATGCTATATTTCTCTGCGATATAAAAACGCTGGAGTTTATAGATGCAAATGACGCCTGGTATAAATTGTATGGATACTGTATAGATGAAATGAAAGGCAAAAGCGCAATTATAATATCAGCAGAACCTGACAAGACAATTGAAACTGTAAATGCTGTCATAATTACAGGAAGTACCAGAGTGCCACAGAGATACCATAAGCGGAAGGATGGTACAGTATTTTCTGTAGAACTAAGCATGGGTGTTTTTGTTTACAGAGGGCGCAAGGTGTTGTGTGTAATATCACGAGATATAACTGAACAAATACGTTTGGAGGAGGAGTTAAGATATATCGCGGAAACACTTGAGCATAGGGTAACAGAAGAGATTGAAAAAAACAGATTAAAAGATCAACTAATGTATGAACAGTCCCGTCATATGGCTATGGGTGAGTTGCTGGTAAATATCGCCCATCAATGGCGACAACCACTTGCTTCAATAGGAGTTTTAGTGCAGGATATAAAAGATGCGTACTTGTTTAATGAATTGAATGCTGAATATCTGGACAGAGATGTAACAAATATTATGTCAGAACTTGTAGGATTATCAGACACGATTGATAGTTTCAAAAACTTCTATCTGAGCAATCTGCAAAAAGAAGAATTAAGAATTAAAAATGTTATAAATAGTGCATTAGAAGTTTCAAGCGGATATTTTGAATTGAAGGATATTTTGATAGAGAAGGAACTGGATGAAGAGTTGACTATAAATGCGGTCCCAAGCGAATTCACCCAAATCGTACTGAATATATTGTCAAATATCAGGGATGTTTTTGAACAAAGACAAATCACCAACCGTATAGTTAAAATAAACGCATATAAAGAACCTGACACCAATAAAACAATAATCACCATTGCTGACAATGGTGGTGGAGTGCGTGCTGATATTATCGATAGAATATTTGAGCCATATTTTACGACCAAAGATAAAACAAGAGGCACCGGACTTGGTTTATACATTACAAAACTGATAGTGGAGAAAAGTATGAAAGGTACCATCACGGTGAGAAATGTTGACGGCTGGTGTGAGTTGAGGATAGAGATATGATGCCAAATAATGAATTACTGAAGACGTTAACGGTGCTTTATGTAGAAGACGACTTACTGCTTAAAGAAACCCTTGGGCGTGTTCTGAAAAGAAGATTTGCTACAGTCTATGAAGCTAAAGATGGTAACGAAGGGTTTGAAATCTACAAGGCACATAAGGATGACATAGATATAGTAATAACAGATGTGGAAATGACAGGAATGAGCGGGTTGGCATTGATTGATAAGATATTGGAAATAAATGAGTTTCAACAGATAATTATTACTACTGGTTACAACGATAAACATCATATGAGTGACAAAGTTTGCCAGAATATTAAAAAACCGATACACATAGATCAATTACTCGAAAGTATTTTGTTCTGTGTGGGAAAGACTGGCGGAAATTCCAATTAATTTGACACAACAAATAGTGGATATATTGGAATCAATATAATATAATAAGCACAATGGCTGTTTGTTATCAAACTTAGTAAAGGAGATAAGAATATGAAAAAATATGTCTGTACCGTATGCGGTTATATTCATCAGGGAGATACCCCTCCCGATAAGTGTCCACATTGTGGGGCCTCATCCGATAAATTTATAGAAAAAAGCACTGAGGGGCTAATTTGGGCAGATGAGCACCGAATTGGAGTGGCAAAGGGGGTTGATAAGGAGGTACTGGATGGATTAAGGGCTAACTTTATGGGTGAGTGTACAGAGGTAGGGATGTATCTGGCAATGAGCAGGCAGGCAGATAGAGAAGGATACCCGGAAATAGCCGAGGCATACAAGAGGATTGCCCTTGAAGAGGCGGAACATGCAGCTAAATTTGCCGAACTTCTTGGCGAAGTCCTTGTATCAAGTACTAAAGAGAACCTTAAAGCAAGGGTAGATGCGGAAAATGGGGCATGTATGGGTAAAAAAGAACTCGCTACCAAAGCAAAACAACTAAATCTCGATGCGATACATGATACTGTGCATGAAATGTGCAAAGATGAAGCTAGGCATGGACAGGTATTTGAAGGTCTTTTAAAAAGATATCTGGGATAGTTTGTTCATTGCTATTTTGCATTAAAATAATATATTTTGAAAGTATAGGAGTGTTATATGGATAAGTATGAATGTCCGTGTGGCTATGTTTATTCTCCAGAAGAGGGAGACTATCACAACGGAGTTAACCCCGGTACTCCTTTTGCCGATATCCCTGATACGTGGGTATGTCCGCAATGTGGAGCCAGTAAAGAGTATTTTGTAAAATTATAGTGTATTATGAATATAGAGTGGACAGATGATTTAATAATTGGTGTTGATATTATTGACAGTCAACATAAAGAATTCTTTAGACGTACAAATTTACTATTTCAGTCTATAGAAACTAACGATTTAAAAGAGATAGCCAAAACATTTTTATTTGTCAAGGAGTATGTCGATACTCACTTTCAAACCGAAGAGGATTTTATTAAGAACAATATTAACTATGAATATGGTATTACAAATTATACAGAACATAAAAATGAACATGATGCATTTATAAGAGATTTTGCAGAGTTTGAAAGAATAAGGATAGGCGATAAAAATGAGATGTTTACAATAGCAAAAGAGTTTCAGCCCTGGATGCAGAACTGGTGGTTCCAGCATATTAATGTTATAGATAGAAAAATGGCCATTATCTATAAGAAATCTATGAAAAAGAAATAAGTTTTAGAAGGGAAGTTTCGCTGGAAAAAGCCCCTTTGGTTTTTAGTGACTTTCCGAATT
>JADFXG010000044.1 GCA_015233895.1 Nitrospirota bacterium
CTGCAAAGCCCTTTCCATGTTCTCCGGCTCGTGCTGCCTCAATTGCCGCATTAAGTGCTAACAAATTCGTTTGACGCGCAATTTCCTCTATAATAGATATTTTACTTGCAATCTCTCTCATAGCAACAACCGCCTCGTCAACAGCCTTTCCGCTTTCAAGCGCATCCTGTGACGCTTTTCCTGACATCCGCTCTGTCTGGTGGGCGTTGTCAGCGTTTTGTTTAATATTAGAGGCCATCTCCTCCATTGATGAGGAGACCTCTTCAACTGAAGCCGCCTGCTCTGTTGCCCCCTGGGAAACTTGTTGGGCGCTTGAGCTTAACTCACCACTACCGGAGGATACGTTGTCTGCTGCAACTCTCACAGTTGATATTACTTCTTTAATACTGTCCATCATGTTTTTCATGGCACTAAGTAGTTGACTGACTTCATCCTTGCCATCAACTTCTATTGTCAACGTTAGATCTCCCTCTGCCAGATGATTAGCGGCTTTGAGACCTTTGTTCAGTGAATTTGTGATGTTGCGGATTATAAACGTAGCTGTTAATAACGATAAGAATATTATTACTACAATAACTACAATCGTTGCGTTTCGTGTTGTATTATACTTTTGATTTCCTTTGGTTTGAAGTTCTGTAATTGAGGCAGACTGCTTCTCCTTGATATATTTTACAATTGCATCAATGCTGTCGGTAGGAGCTCTGTCAATACCCTTTACAAGTTTATCTACAATTTTATAACTTTCTGCATTATTTGAATCATAACTTTTAAGGGCCTCTTTGTATTTAACACCCAGCTCGCCGTGCACTTTCAACGCCTCGTCAACCATAGTTGAGGAAAGGCCGAGAGTTTCTATAATCTTTTTCAACTGCTTCAGACTTTCTTGTACATTTTCCTCTTGTTTAACAAAACCAGCACTATATTTCTTAAATGCCTCAGGGTCACTGCCCCTTATTAGAAGATCTTTCCACTCCTGCACCTGTTTTTTGAATGTAACCTGGGCCTCTCTGGCTGTATCAACACCATCCGAAAAAACCTTAGTCTTATCCAAACCAACTTTCATCATACCGTCTATCGAGGCGGTATTATTCATCCCATAAATGCCTATCCCTATTGTAAGTAAAGAAATAAACAAAACCAACAGATACAAACGTGTAGAAATCCTTAAATTTTTTACCACCATAACCCTCCTGTGCTATTGATATCTAACCCACCAATTCTGTACACATTGTAAGGCAATTATTTTTAAATGTCAATTCATTTTTAACCTTTAGTATTAAAATGTAGTTCTATGATTTAAGATACTCTCATCATCAGGATCATGCAACTTTTTTCTCAATAGCCGTTAATAACGAAATGATTTCCTGGCTCATTGGTCCAATGTGGGCAAACTGCTCCTCAGCACCAGACACATTGCCGGAGTGCTTAAGCCTTACTATATCTTTAACAATAGAATGGAGTTCCTCGTGGATTTTCTCAAGTTTCACCATCTCAGGTAAGTGGCCAAAGGAAGAAATCCCCTTAGAGTACAGCCACTTACCAAGATCACAGTCTTTATGGGAGACTGCCTGTGACTCGGTGAGGCTTTCTTTGCCATCGAGGAAATCTCTTAGCCTGCTTTTCCATGCAAGGTGTTTACTTCTTGCGTTGGAAAAATCAAACGATACTTTTACAACACTGTGTTCGTTATGATGAGTCAATTGTATTGATCTTGCTGGTTTGGCTAAAGGTTTCCTTTCAAAAACAATGCGTGGTGGCGGCGTATGCTTTGTTTCTGGTTTTCTGACTGAGCCTGAAGAGCCTGTATGTCCTGTTTTAAAGAATGATATTGCGCTCTGTAACTTATCGGCTTGCGATGTTAGTTCCTCAGATGTAGAAGCCATTTCCTCGGCTGCAGCGGCGTTTTGCTGGATAACCTGGTCAAGTTGTGATATTGCCTTATTTATCTGTTCTGCTCCTATGTTTTGTTCATTACTGGCAGCGCTTATCTCTTGCACCAGCTCGGCTGTCCTTTGAATATCCGGCAGCAGCCGGTGAAATCAATAGTCTTGTAAAATCAAGCGTTGATGTCTCGGCAAAAGCCGGTGAGATGTTAAAGGCATTGGTTCCCGACATTCAGAAAACCTCAGATCTGGTACAAGAGATAACTGCCTCATCAAAAGAACAATCAACCGGAGCAGATCAGGTTAACACGGCCATCCAGCAGTTGGATAAGGTGATTCAGCAAAACGCAGCATCCTCTGAGGAGATGTCCTCAACAGCAGAGGAGCTTTCTGCCCAGGCTGAGCAGCTTCAGAGCTCTATCGGGTTTTTCAAAACCGATAACGGAGATATGAGACACCAAAAACCGGCTTATTCCCAGCGAAAACCCAAACCTCAATATGTTAGTAACAAAACACAGCAAGGAGTGGCACAGCCACGAGCTATAGGCCACGAACCAGCATCGAAATTCCAAAAAAGAGACAGAGAGGAAACCCTTAAACCATCTTTAAGCCTTGGGCCACATGCAGGCGATGCGGATGATAAAGATTATGAAAACTATTAATCTTTAAAAGTGTTACATAATACCTTCTGTTCTGTCATTCCTGCTCCCGATAGGAATGACAGAGGAGGGCAATCTCATAGTTCGGAATGCTCAATTTAAAATTTAAAAACCTTTAGGAGGGTATAATGAAATGGTTTTATGATTTGAAGGTACGTAGCAAACTTTTAACCGGATTTGGATTAGTAGCACTTTTTACGGTAATTGTTGGCATTATAGGAATAAGAGCATCAAAGGAAATTGATGATATGGCCGACTATATGTACATCAAAGTAGTCTTTCCAATGGAGGCTTTAGGCAACGCCGTAAAAAATTACCAACGAACGCGTGTAAATATCAGAGATTTGATTGTTTCAGATAATGAGGTGGAAAAAAAAGAGCTTTTGGATAAAATCAAAACCTTTAAAGAGGACATCCACAGGTCTATGGGTGAGTATTCGGCGTCTTTAGAATCTGAGGCAGGTAAGAACTCATATAAAGAAATAATGGATAACCTTAAGGAATATGAAAACGGTTTGGATAAGGTAATCGAACTTAGCCACGCCAATAAAAAAGCCGAGGCTTATGCATATCTCAGAAAGGATTTATTCCCGGTAAACAAAAAACTACGGGAAAAATTTGATACTCTGGTTGAGCGGAAAATCAATTATGCCCAGGAATTATCAGAGGCAACAACAGATACGTACAAATCAAGCTTTAGGTTTAGTGTAATAATCTCTATAGTTAACTTTATTATTTCGATTTTAATGGGAATGTTTATCTCACGCAGTATAACCAGGCCATTAGGCGGGGAGCCAGCCGAGATGTCTGCTATGGCAAGGAAAATAGCGGACGGAGACCTAACCATAGAGGCCGACGCGAAAGTCAGCAAAGATAATCTTCTAGGCGCTATGCTTTCTATGGTGGATATTCAGAAGGGGATATTTGTCGAAATAGACAAACTGATAAGTTCGGTAAAAGACGGCAATTTGGCTGTAAGAGGAGATTCGGAGAAATATCGCGGCGGATGGCGGCAGTTAATTGATGGATTAAATACTTTGGTAGAAGCTTTCGTTAAGCCTATAAATGTAACATCTGACTATGTGGAAAAAATCAGCATAGGTGATATTCCGCCCAAAATAAGCGATGAGTATCGAGGTGATTTCAATAAAATCAAGAATAATTTGAACGTTTTGATTGATGCCGAAAACAACATAACCGATATAGCAGAGGAGCTGTCAAATGGTAATCTGACGCTGAAGGTAGTGGAGCGGTCGGAAAAAGACAGGCTTATGCAATCTATTTCGGCCATGTTGCACAGATTAACCGAGGTTGTGACAGAGGTGCAGAGGGCATCTGAGCAGGTGGCCTCAGGCAGCCAGCAGTTGAGCGCAACAACGGAGGAGTTATCACAGGGGGCCTCTGAGCAAGCGGCTTCTGCAGAGGAGATATCCTCATCCATGGAACAGATGTCGGCAAACATCAAGGCCAATGCCGATAATGCGATGCAGACGGAAAAGATGGCAGCCAAGTCCGCAAATAATGCCAAAGAAAGCGGCGAATCTGTAGAGATGACAGCAAAGGCAATGAAAGAGATAGCGGAAAAGATTACTATAATAGAGGAAATAGCAAGGCAGACCAATCTTTTAGCGCTAAATGCGGCCATAGAGGCAGCACGGGCAGGGGAACACGGCAAGGGTTTTGCAGTGGTGGCTTCAGAAGTAAGAGCGCTTGCAGGGCGGAGTCAGGCGGCAGCCGGTGAAATTAACAGTCTTGTAAAATCAAGCGTTGATATTTCTTCAAAAGCTGGTGAGATGTTAAAGGCATTGGTTCCCGACATTCAGAAAACCTCAGAGCTGGTACAGGAAATAACTCTCTCTTCAAAAGAACAATCAGCCGGAGCTGATCAGGTTAACACGGCCATCCAGCAGTTGGATAAAGTAATTCAGCAAAACGCAGCATCCTCTGAACACATGTCCTCAACAGCAGAGGAGCTTTCTGCTCAGGCTGAGCAGCTTCAGAGCTCTATCGGGTTTTTCAAAACCGATGGCGGGGATATTAGACACCAAAAACCTGTGTATTCCCAACGAAAACCCGACCCTATAGCCCACGAACCAGCAGCTAAATTTCAAAAAAGAGACAGAGAGGAAACGGTTAAGCCGTCTTTAAACCCTGGCCCACATGCAGGCGATGTGGATGATAAAGATTATGAAAATTATTAAGTGGTAATCATTTTCCCTTGTAGCGGGGGAATTCCCTTGTATTATGGGGAGAAGGGTATAATAATGGGAAGAACCCTGTCCTTCCCATTATTATACCCCTATTAAATTTCTATGAATTTAACTCTGGTTCATGTTAGAATAGCATTAAAGTAAGGGTAGGTAGCGTAAGGTTGTTAAATGTACCCGGTACGGCCTTAAAGAGTATATACATTTACGCAGAGTGGTTTCTGAGGGTATTTGGAGGTATGCTTAAACTCAAATAAGGAGTTTTTGGTAAATAGTATCTAACATTTCAACGCAAAAAACCTAAAGAGGAGGATATGATGAAATGGTTCTATGATTTAAAGGTACGCAGTAAACTTTTGACCGGATTTGTGTTAGTAGCGCTTTTTACGGTAATAGTTGGTATTATCGGAATAAGAGCTTCGAAGGGAATCGATGAGCAGGCTGAAAATATATACAACAAATCAGTCCTTCCTATGCAAGATTTAGGCAGTGTTATGGAAACTTACCAACGAATTCGCGTCAATATCAGAGATTTTGCTATTTCAGCGAATGAAGACGAACGAAAAGAGCTTCTTGGTAAATTAAAAACCTTGAAAGAAAGTATCCATAAGTCTATGGATGACTATTCAAAGTCAATACAAACAGAAGCCGGAAAACAAGTATTCAATGAAACACTGGATAACTTGAAGGAATATGAAAGCGGTTTGGATAAGGTAATCGAACTCGAAAATGCAAAAAAAGACGCAGAGGCTATGGCATTTTTTAAAAAGGGATTGGACCCGGTAAACAAAAAAGTACAGGCAGGTTTGGATAAACTTGTGGAGCGTAAAGTTGACCATGCCAAAAAATTATTTGAAGAAACAACACAAACATACAACTCCGGTTTTAGGTTAATTGTAATTGGCTCAATAGCTTGTTTCTTTATTTCTATTTTAATGGGAATATTTATCGCTCGTACAGTAACTAAGCCTTTAGGCGGGGAACCTGGCGAGATGTCAGCTATGGCAATGAAAATAGCAACAGGAGACCTCAACATAGAGGCCGATGCAAAAGCCAGCAAGGATAATCTTCTTGGCGCTATGCTTTCTATGGTGGATATTCTGAAGGGGATATTTGCCGAAATAGACAAACTGATAAATTCGGTAAAAGACGGCAATTTGGAAATGCGGGGAGATGCGGGGAAATATCAGGGCGGATGGCGGCAGTTAATTGATGGATTAAATACTTTGGTGGAAGCTTTCGTTAAGCCCATTAATGTAACCTCAGAGTATGTGGAAAGAATTAGTATAGGAGACATTCCTCCCAAAATAAATGACGAGTACCGCGGCGATTTCAATAAAACCAAGAATAATTTGAATCTTTTGATAGATGCTGAAAACAAAATAACCAATATACTCAACGAACTTTCCATAGGTAATGTAGCAGTAAAGGTAGTGGAGCGGTCGGAAAAAGACACGCTTATGCAGTCTCTTTCAACTATGATAAAAACGTTAACTGAAATAACCAATATACTCAACGAACTTTCCATAGGTAATGTAGCAGTGAAGGTAGTGGAGCGGTCGGAAAAAGACACGCTTATGCAGTCTCTTTCAACTATGATAAGAGCGTTAACTGAAATAACCGATATGGCTGAAGAGCTGTCAAACGGCAATCTGACGGTGAAGGTAGTGGAGCGGTCGGAAAAAGATACGCTTATGCAGGCTCTTTCAACTATGGTGCAAAAATTAATCGATGTTGTAACAGACGTGCAAAACGCCTCTGAGCAGGTGTCCTCAGGCAGCCAACAGTTGAGCGCAACAACGGAGGAGTTATCGCAGGGGGCCTCTGAGCAGGCGGCCTCAGCAGAGGAGATATCCGCATCGATGGAGCAGATGTCTGCAAACATCAAAACCAATGCCGATAATGCGATGCAGACAGAAAAGATGGCATCCAAGTCTGCTGTAAATGCCAAAGAAAGCGGCGAATCAGTAGAGATGACAGCAAAGGCAATGAAAGAGATAGCAGAAAAGATAACGATAATCGAGGAGATAGCAAGGCAGACCAACCTTTTAGCGCTAAATGCAGCCATAGAGGCGGCACGTGCCGGGGAGCACGGCAAGGGGTTTGCAGTGGTGGCCTCAGAGGTAAGAGAGCTTGCAGGGCGGAGTCAGGCTGCAGCCGGCGAAATCAATAGTCTTGTAAAATCAAGCGTTGATGTCTCGGCAAAAGCCGGTGAGATGTTAAAGGCATTGGTTCCCGACATTCAGAAAACCTCCGAGCTGGTGCAGGAGATAACTGCCTCGTCAAAAGAACAATCGACCGGAGCAGATCAGGTCAACACTGCCATCCAGCAGTTGGATAAGGTGATTCAACAAAACGCAGCATCCTCTGAGGAGATGTCCTCAACAGCAGAGGAGCTTTCGGCTCAGGCACAGCAGCTTCAGAGCTCTATAGCGTTTTTCAAAACCGATGGCGGGGATATGAGACACCAAAAACCGGCTTATTCCCAGCGAAGGCCCAAACCTCAACATCCTAGTACCAAGGGTATGGCTGGAAAACCAAGAGCTATAGCCCACGAATCAGCATCGAAATTTCAAAAAAGAGACAGAGAGGAAACTGTTAAGCCGTCTTTAAACCTTGGGTCACATGCAGACGATATGGATGATAAAGATTATGAAAATTACTAAGAGGTAATCATACTGCGCCGCAACAAATTTCTGTTAAGTTTTTGTTTCAACCTGCTCTTGCTGCTGCTTCTGTCTTGCAGCAGCAAGCAGGCAGAATCGGACGGCTATCTTCATCTTAGAATAAGCGCTAACCCCACAACCCTTGACCCGGCCTATGTTGTGGATGTCACAGGGGGCAGCATTTGCGCAAAAATGTTTAACGGACTTGTTAAACTAAACGAAAACCTTGATGTGATTTCCGATATAGCTAAAAGCTGGAACATAAGCGCTGATGGGTTAAAATACACTTTTTATCTGAGAGACAACGTAACGTTTCATAACGGGGAGCTCTTAACTGCAAAAGACGTTGAATACTCCTTGAAACGGCTTCTTATGCCTGAGACTAAATCCCCAAATACGTGGGTCGTCATGAGTCTTTTGGGAGCCGGGGAGTTTCTTAGTGGCAAAGTGTCAACGCTTGACGGCATTAAGGCAACAGATAACTTTACGATAGAGCTTACCTTAAAAACTCCGTTTGCGCCTTTTATAAAACTCCTCACTATGACCCCTGCTTACATTGTGCCAGAGAAAGAGGTAGAGCGCCTGAAAAAAGATTTTGCTAATCAGCCCACCGGCACGGGGCCTTTTCAATTTTTACGTTGGGAACCTGACAGTGAACTGACTCTTAAACGCTTTCCAAAATACTTTGACTCCAGTGCAAAAATCCCTGGCATCCGCTTCAGAGTAATCCCTGAGGATTTAACAACTATTACAGAGTTTATGCTTGGAAACCTTGATGCCACAGAGGTAACGGCAGCGTCTTATAAAGTTTTTACAACCGACAAGAAATACTCAGAGAATCTTAAGACGGCAGTTGGCTTAAACACATACTACTTAGGGCTAAATAACTCAAAACCCCCACTGAATAATATCCTGCTCAGGCAGGCAATAGCATATGCAATAGATAAGGATAAGATCAGAAAGACGTATTATCAGGGGCGAGGCGCACTGGCTACCGGTCCCATACCCGATGCCCTTAAATCATATAAATTAGCTGAACGCTATCCGTATAACCCGCAGTTAGCCAAAGAACTGGTTAAAAAATCAGGGTATAATAAATCATGGAAACTTAAATTTTACATTAACACAGCTCAGGACTCCATAGACATAGCAGAAATTATAACGTCTTTTTTAAAAGAGGCCGGCATAGAGGTGGAAATAAAGGTGCTTGAGTGGAGCGCTTATAAGTCGGCAATCAATAAGGGTGAGAGCGATTTGTTTTGGCTGGGCTGGTGGGCTGATTACCCTGACGGTGAGAATTTTCTGTATCCGCTTTTTCACTCCTCTAATTTCGGAGCAGGTGGAAACAGAACCAGATTCACAAACAAACACATTGACAAACTCATAGAGGAGGCACAAAAAACCATTGATAACCCAAAACGGGAAATACTCTATAAAGACATAGAAGAGAACATAATTGAAGAGTGCCCTGCCGTGTTTTTCTGGCACAGGAAAGACTATTTGGTTACACTGCCGTGGATAAAAAACTTTACACTGTCTCCCATATATAGCATAGATAAAGGTAATTTCATGGAAATACAACGACCGGTAAAAGACCTATAAAATTTTCGCATATACACTATAACACTACAAAAAAATATTACACTTTCCACTTGAAATTATGTTACTATCTCACCAATTTTTAGATGCTTTATAGTAACCATCCTTTCAGGATGGCAATTTTTAGTGATTTGAGGGGGTGTGTGTAATGAAAAAGCTAACCATTATTCTGTTTCTTGTTGCCTTTGCAATGACTGCTGGTTTAGCCTTTGGTGACGCTGACGATGTCAAATGGGTTAATCAGTGCATTAAGGACAACAAGGGAGAGGGAGCTACTCAGGCGGTAGTTAAAAAGTATTGTGAATGTATGAACAACAAGATGAGCTCAGATGAGACTCAGTCCATAAGTCAATGGGAAAAATCGCATCCTGCAGAAATGAAGGATTGTGAAAAGCAATCTGGTTGGAAATAACCAGGGATTTATTTTCATCCCGCCTGTCGGCGGGAATATAGTTAAAGGGAAAGGCAAAGCCTTTCCCTTTATTAATTTAACATATTGCCTAATACCAAGTAGCTGCCAAAAAGGCAATATAATGTAATGGTGGAGAAAAAGGACTGGATCCCGCAACAAGTGCGGGATGACAAAGAGGTGGTTCTTATCCTTTCATTCCTGCGAAGGCAGGAATCCAGTATTTTATTTATATCTTTGAGCGCAACTCGGTATAACGTATCATAATACTATTGCCTTTTACCATCACATTGAGTTATAATTTATAATCTGCGGGTTGCTAAATACACTATTAATATGAGGCTTATAACATGGAAATCAAAGCGCTACTATATGGGATAACAAGTTTTCTGTTGCCACACTTACCCAAACTGACATCATTAAAAAAGGAGGATGTGGTTGCGGAAGCAGGCACTGCCCACGATGCGCAGGCATTTAAATGGGCTAAGAAAATATGGGATAAAATTAAAAATGCACCCAAAACACGCCTTTCCTTTAAAGAGGCGCTAAGTGACCTGCTTGAATCCCCCGCAGATGTGGATGCACTTGCTGCTTTCAGATATCAGTTGAAAAAATATGTCGATACAGACCCTGCTATCGGCGAAAGCCTGAAAGAGCTTTGGTTAGAGATGTCCTCACAGGGGGTTGGAGTGGATCTAAGCTCCTCACTCTCTGCCGCAAAGTGGATTGACGTTTTAAATCAAAACGATGATGTTCTAAAAAGGCTTGAAATGGTGAGACTCTTAAGGACAGGCGTTGCCCCTGAGACAGTTGCAGCACAGTTTCACACGGATTTGAATTATTTGTTCAGAGTGCATTCGGCTTTTTCACTTAACGGAGTGTATGGCATTCTCTCAGGCTCCAATATAAGGCACTGGCATGATATGTTAAATAAGGAGGATCCTATTCTCAGGCGTCTTGAAATGATCCGCCTTCTTAGGTCTGGCAGCCCAGTTGAGACCATCTCTAAGGAATACCATGCGGTCAAAGAGTATATATACAGACTCAATAACCGGTTTAGCTCAAACGGTGTTGTAGCAATTATGGATGAAAATGATTTCCAAAAATACCGGGCTCTCTATCCCCCATACATAAAGGTGTGTTCGTTTAACCTCCACGGTGTTCACGATGAGGACCCCACTCGGCTTAAACGCATTGCGAACGAACTCTGTGTGTATGACCCTGATTTGTGCGCTTATCAGGAGGTGATAAAAGGCGCAGGCATAGAGGAGACATCACTTCAGATAGCTGACATGATGTCCGGTATAACCGGTATGTACTATAGGACCCAATACGGGTATTGCCACATGTACATGAATAAGTACCCTGAGGGGATAGCAGTCTCAGGGCGGTATAACTTAAAAAATCCTCAGATTATTGACCTCAATAAAGACCTGGTTGAGGGACTGCACCCTCTTATGGACAGATACGCCGCCGCCGCTCAATTTGAAATATACGGTCACAAGGTAATATTCGCATCGGTTCACCTTGATCACAGTGAAAACCCGCGGATTCGATACGCACAGGTGGAAAAACTCGTAAAAGTGCTTGAGTCAACTTACGGCACAGATTACCACGCCTCAATAATAGCAGGGGATTTTAACGATACCGAGGACTCCGTCACTATCGAGTATTTAACCGATATTGGTTATAAGGACGCTTACAGGCACTGTCACCGCACAGGCGGAAACACCTTTGACTCCACGAATCCCTTTACACGGATTGACTACATCATGGTAAAGGGAAAGGTAAAAATCCACAGTGCAGAGCTGATTCTCAAAGACCCAAAGTTAAGCGACCACATAGGCGTCTATGCGGTTATTGAGTAGAAGCTTTATCTATTGGGATTAAGAATTAAACTTTAGCGCATAAGTTTTCAGAAAGACAGAGGAGAGACACTATGCCTCACAGAGCGGGATATTTCGTATTGGCCTACCAGTGGGACCACCACTGCCAGAAATTGTATGATTCCCTTATGGGACGGATTAACCAAATGCTCAGAGAACTCCATGAGCTTGAGCATGACAATCCCGATGACCTTACGCAAATTCTCTATTACTATAAAAAATGGCACTATAACAAAGACTTATATAACCACACTTTTGGTGAAATAGAAAAAAGACAATTCGTTATAAACTCTCTTGGCTACAGAGGGTACGGTGTGAACATTGATTTGCTAAATGCCCTTGGTGCTCTGAAAAAAGACTATGCCGGACACATTGCATGGCTTTTAAGTGAAAGATTTAACAAACTTATTCCGCACCTAAGAACACTCATAACTCTTGAGGACAAACAGGTACAGGATATGGACTCAGGCTATGTGATAGATGAAATCTGTAAACGCCTGAACTGGAACACACAGGAAAACACACCGGCTGCCGCTTATCCGATACTGCTTGAGTTGTCCAGCTATTTTAAGATAATGAGTGAGGAGACCCCGTGGAATGTAAACACCGCTATCTTTCAGAAGTTGTTCCTTCACCTTGGGACATCGTCTATGACCATAATGAAGGGCACTGTAGGGCACACAGATCAATTAAGCGCAGCAGAGTTAAAGGTTATAGCCAACAGAAACTTCAGAGTGATGTACAGGGAGACTTTCTCAAACCTCCATACTTTTACAGAGCTTGGCATCGATTTTCTGAAACAAATCCATCTGAACCTGTCAAAAGGCCTTGTGCCAAATGCAGGGGAGTTTCGTGCCTTTGATTTCCCGGATAAAAACGGGGTCACATACGAATGTGAGAATTTCAATAAGGAAATAAAAAGCCTGGGCTACGTTTTGTGGGAAACATCACAGAGTTTCCACAATCTTGACGCCTTTGTCTATGACCTCTGCCGCTCCTACTACATGTTCATAGGGATACACCCTTTTGGGGATTCTAACGGCCGGGTTGGAAAGTGTTTCCTTAACTACATGCTCCTTAAAAAGGGACTTCCGCCGGTGAGCTTTGATGACGATGATGAGGTGTTGGCCCTTCCCCGCTATGGCGGCTCCATGGAGGACATCTACAACTACATCAAAAAACGAATACTTGTTGCCATAGATGCCTACTACTATGAAAGGTGGAAAATCGAGCATCTGGGCAATATAAACAAGCAGATATACAACGTGGCCTTTGACTCTGGGTTTTACTTTTGGCAGATAGACGATAAGGTACAAAAACTTGAGGTGCACTTTTTTGCCTTTGTTGTTGGCTCTGGCGATCCGCTATTTGGCAGGCTTCAGGACCAGTGCCGGGTGGTGTTTTCTGATGAGCTCATGCTAAACAACATGAGCATACACTGCGGTTTCACTAAAATAGAAAACGCTCCGTGGGAACACACTTTCAGCTTAAAGGGGAATTTCTTTATAAAAGAGGTTGAAATGGACATAAAAGGAGCCAGAACGTTTGACATTGATTTTACAATAGAGCTTCTCAAACATCACTACGACTACAACTACTTCAATATATCAGTCTCCTCTGCCGATGGAGGTCTTATTCACAACAATAAGGGATTAAACTATACATATAAAATACAGAGGTGATATGACAAAGAAATCTGCTGATAAAGAGGAAAAACCTGAAGATCTAACAGGTAGGTATGCTGAGGAGTTCTGCCATCCATCATACAAGTGGATAGGACACAGGCGGTTTGTGACTAATGTTCAGAACTGGAATATATCAAATTTCCCCGGAGGGATTGGGTTTGCCTTTTACAATTACGCTGACAGCAAAGCGCTGAGGGTAGTCCTAAAGCTACACAGAGAGGACGGCGTTAAGGAGTATTACATTATAAACGCTTACCGATGCGGAGATTTTGGTGAGAATTGGGAAAAATGGCAGGTTCATCAGTTACCCTTGTTTCCATATGAAAGCCTTCACGGGCGGATTACGCACATCACGTTTTCATATATAATTCATAAAGACGGAAAATCTATTTGCTCAGAGTTTGACTACAAGTTTGCCCACATCGATGATTTCCATAATGGCCGCGTCAGCCCTGATGATTTTGAACACGCTTACAAAACACAAAACACATACCGCACATATGAAGTTAGCTATGAGGATGTTCAAAAAGCCTATGACAAAGTTAACAAAGAGTATGCTGATCTTCCGATACGTCCGTTTTTTACACGAGGCAACACATGGGACCCCGGACACCCCATCCACGAACTTCACAAACACATTGACTGGGTAATTGAAAGAAAAGAAAAAGATCCCACAGGCAGACACTTCATTCAGATGGCTATTTTTGATTTTGACAACTACCATGTGGCCGAACACCTGATTCATGCCAAAAACAAGGGAGTAGATGTCGAGTGTTTTGGCGAGTGGTCAACAGTAAGCTCGATGAATGCCGTGCAGAATCTGGCTAAGCTACGCTGGGCTGGAATTCCAATTTATGGGATAGTGAGAAACACCCCCTGTGACTCCAAACACGGCATAGCAAGTATGCACACCAAATTTATCATCTTTGACGGCGAGGTGGTTCATTCCAGCTCATATAATCTTCACTTTCACCTCTGGGGCGGCAACTGGGAAAACGGACTCGTTTATTATTCACACGACTTTGCCACGATTTATTCCAACATATATCATGCCCTGCGCGGAGGCGTGATTCAACGAATAGGGGTCGTGCCTGAGGGCAGGTATAATCTCTACTACACGTTTGGGAGCTACTACACACCGTTTAGGGATTACTACAGGGCGCAGGACGCAATCGTAACGGAAATCAACAATGCACGCCAATCAATAATCGTCTCTATGTTTGACATAGGATGGATTACAGGCGTTACCTCTCACGGCCATCACGAGGAGGATGTCGTACATGCCCTTATTAATGCCAGAAACAGGGGAGTAAGAGTCAAAATAATTCTAAACGGAATGATAGTTCACAAGGGAGCTTTGCCAGCCTCATGGGACACCCACAAATGGCGTCCCCTTAAAGAGCCTGTTCAATACCTCAAGGACAACTGGATGGAATGCGTCTTTGTCTATTACCACGAAAGCATATACTCGCCGCTTCACCATAAGTTTGCAGTTTTTGACGACTACACGGTAATCACAGAGTCCTTCAACTGGTATCCAGCCAGCATTCACTCAGACGAGGTACTGTCTGTCATTCGGGATAGCAGAGTCGCTTGGGAGTTCATCTGCGAAGCCAATAAAATTTGCGAATCCTTCCGCCTCGGTTGGGAGTAGAGTTATAGATAGATGGAAAAATAATATCATTTAATAAATTTAACTGCCTATGCAGTTAACTCCGCTAACAAGAAACTGGATTCCTGCCTTCGCAGGAATGACAGGAAATGAAATCTGCCTTCCTTTGTCATCCCGCACTTGCAGGGGAATCCCCTTGAGGGGAGGCGGGATCCAGTCCTTTTCCCTGGTATACGGATGAAATAAAACCCTCCTCCGGACTTAACTAAATAAGCATTTAAATCTTTTCATCTGCTCGTCTGTTTTGAGGGCGGAGCTCTCATTGAAACTTTTTAAGCTGCGGAACGCAGGTTAAAAAACTTAAAATCACAAGCACTCTGACAAAACATAATACTTAACCACCCAATCATAAAACAAAAACCTATCCTGCAAGGGAGCTAGCTCCCTTGCAGGATAGGGTCTAAGGGAAAGGACAGCGTCCTTTCCCTTCTCAAATTTGCCTTGACATTCCTTTCACTTCAATCGTTAAATAAGAGCACCAATGGAAAGTGTCAAAGTTTTATCTGCTAATGAAGACCTAATAGATATGGTATGTTCTGAGTTAATACCTGATGGTAATGACTATTCATCCAACATAGTGGTTTTTCCGGGCAAGCGTCCCGGGCATTTTCTGAAAAAAGCTATAGCCAAAAAGGAGACAGCTGCATTTATCCCTCCTCTGATTTTTTCAATGGACGCTTTTATTGATTACATCTATACGGAGGTGCTGAACCTCCAACAAAGAAAGACTGACACACTGGATGCTCTTGCAATTTTATATAAACTCCACAGACACTCGATAAACCCAATAGGTGGGGACAGTTATCTTGGCGCTGATAATTTCTTTTCAGTTGGAATTGATATATATAAAGACATCGAGGAGTTTTATATTGAAAATGTCAGCACTGAAACCATTAAACAAATTGATCATATAGCAGAGGAGGCGCTTCCTCCGCGATCAAAAAAGATGCTGAATTCGCTTTCGTTTTTTTACAAGGAGTTTTACGAAAAACTAAACACGTTAAATCTCTCAACACGTTCGACAAGATACCGGAGGGTCAGTGAGTATTTGGATAATGAGGCATTGCTGAAATTTGATAGAATTGTCTTTGCCGGATTTTTTGCCCTTACAAAAAGTGAAGTTGCGATTTTTAACAAATTATCACAAAGCGGTAACAGCAGGGTTTTTTTTCAAAACGGGCCGGGAATTGATAAACTTATTAAAGTACTCTATGGCGATGACATCTCCATGCCTGAGAGCGTGCCCAGTTATCCTGAAATAAAACTTATAAGCTCAACCGACACGCACGGACAGGTGTTTGGAGTAAACCGCATTCTTAGTGAAACCACTGACATCAGAAACACTGTCATAGTGCTGCCGCAGCCGGATACGCTTTTTCCACTTCTGTATCATGGTGTCTCATCATTTGAAGAGAGCACATACAATGTATCACTGGGTTATCCGCTTGTGAGGACTCCTGTGTATGGATTTTTTCAAAGTCTTATGGAAACAGTGCTCTCAATGGAGGGTGGCAGAGTCTATGTGCCTGACTACATTAAGTTTACGCTTCACCCCTACATTAAAAATGTGTTTTATAAGGGCAGTTCAGAACTAACAAGAATTATCTTTCACACAATAGAGGAGGAGCTCTCGGCTAACAGGGCTAGGACATTTTTAACACTAAGTGAAATAGAAAACCTTAGCGGAATCTTTGAGAAAATCCTCGGAAAACTTAAATCTGAGGAGTCTTTTGAATCAATAGATGAGGCAGCTCTCAGAGAGCATCTACGTGGCATCCACAGTACGCTTATTGGCAGCTTTATGAGTTTTAAAAACATCGGTTATTTTGCAGAGCGGTGTCTGACAATTTTAAACTATATCTATGATAACACTACGGCAAAACGGCACCCGTTTTTTTATCCTTTTGCCGAGGCTTTTGCTGAAGCACTACACACAATAACTCAGAGTTTGCTAAAGGATGTGGAATTCACTGAGCTATCGGGTTATTTCAACCTGTTCAGAAAGTATCTTGCCACCTGCCACTGTCCGTTTGAGGGCACACCGCTTAGGGATCTTCAGGTGTTAGGGTTTTTAGAGACAAGAAATATAAAATTTGATCGCGTGATTTTTTTGGACGCTAACGAGGAGGTTGTCCCAATGGCAAAAAAAGAAGACACCCTGCTTCCTCACAAGCTGAGAATCATGCTGAACCTTCCAACGTATGAAGACCGTGAGCGGCTTTCCCTGTACTACTTTGACTCCCTGCTTAGAGGCGCAAAAGAAGCGCACATATTTTTTGTCGAAAATGATAAAAAAGAAAAAAGCCGCTTTGTCGAAAAAATCCTGTGGGAAAAGCAAAAAGCGGCTGGCGCTTTAAATGGCCACATTAAGCAGATTCAATACAAGATAGCACTAAGAAATCAGCCAGTTAAGCCAGCCGTAAAAACCCCTGAAATGCTGGAAATCCTAAGAAACACAACTAAACTGAGTGCAACGGCAATTGACACCTACATCCGGTGTGAGCTTATGTTTTATTATCGCTATGTGCTTGCACTGTATCCCAGAGAGACCGTATCAGGGAGTCTTGAAAGCAGCGATGTCGGCTTGTTTGTCCATGAGGTGCTTGGTAAGTTTTTTACAGGCATAAAAGGAACTATTCTCACTGAGACAATGTTAAGCACACATCAGATGAATGAATTGATTGACGCAACTTTCATTAAATTCTATGGCAAAGATGCCTCAGGTTCCGCTCATTTGTTAAAAGCTCAGGTAAAAAAACATCTTAATGACCTACTTGCAGGGTACTTTACTGCTCTGGCCAGAAACAATGAGGTATCGGTTATAGACACCGAAAAAGGACTTAGCGCCACATCTGAGGGATATAACCTTTACGGCAGGCTTGACCTTATTATGAATATAAATGGAAAAACTGTTATAGTGGATTTTAAAACCTCGGCCAATCAGGCAGCTTATACCATAAGGAAAGACAGATTAATGATTGAGGACAGAACCACATGGCCACAGCACATTGGGAGCATTCAACTGCCGTTTTATCTGTTTCTATACACAAAAAACAGCACAGAGCACATTGAAAATCTAAACGCTATGTGTTTAATGCTTGGCAGAAACTACCTTAATGAAAAAATCGAGGCATCGCTTTTTACAGCTGACGACAACATTGCAGAAGTTTATAAAAAGTTAAGCTACATAATTACAACTATAATTAAAGAGATAGACAACGTCAATATTAATTTTACTCCGACATCAGACCGTAAAAAAATCTGCCCCAACTGTGACTATATAAACCTCTGTGGCATGCGCCAGTAAATTAATAAGGGAGGGCTCCACCCTCCCTTAAACCCTCCAGCACGGGGAAATGATTTCCCCGTGACCCCTCGGTTTGTTTGCAACGATTTGTGGGTTTGATTTGATGTTTTATTTGATTTTTGGTAAAGAATTTTTTAACCGGCGTTCCGCCGCTTAAAAAGTCTTAATGCGAGCTCTGCCCGCAAAACATATGAACAAATGAGAAGATTTATACCAAGCAGCAGTCAGAAGCGTCCCCAAGGGGATTCCCCTTTTAGGCTGACATTACCCGAATATTTTAGGATAATAATGGTCAGTCCTATATATATTAACGTTTAACAACGAAATAACCTTCTTGTATATAATCTCAATTTTCCTATATCCACTTACCAAAAGTTGTTGG